>NZ_JBHTBX010000006.1:132500-272213 GCF_042665135.1 Hydrogenophaga bisanensis | reverse complement strand
ACGCCGATTGGGGGCATCCCTCCGGCAGAAGCTGAGGCAAACTACTGGAGGCAATTCGCCAACAGCAACACCTCAACAGAGGTGTCAACTTAAATCAACCGGCCTCCTGGAAACCCGGGGCGGTTCAAGCAGCGTCCTGTTCTGCACGACCTGCGTCGCTGGGACCGTGCTTCTGCGCGAGTGGGTCGGGACGCTTGTACGGCTTTGACATGCAAGGCTCCTGAAGGTCGCCGAGAATTGGCGCTGACATCCTAAGTCTTTGATTTTCGGACGAAAACCTCCTGGATCTCTTTCAGGAGGTTATGACAGAGTTAATTCACTCTTGACAGGGATTATTCACAGAACCAACGCCGGGTGCGCTCCCACTTGGTCACTCCACCGTGACACTCTTGGCAAGATTACGGGGCTTGTCGACATCCGTCCCTCGCGCGCAGGCCGTGTGATACGCCAGCAGCTGCAGCGGCACGACGTGCAGGATAGGTGAGAGCGCACCATAGTGCTCGGGCATGCGGATGACGTTCAGCCCTTCAGCGCTCTGGATGTGCGTGTCGGCATCGGCCAGGACGTACAGCACGCCGCCGCGCGCACGCACTTCCTGCATGTTGCTCTTGAGCTTTTCCAGCAGGGCGTCGTTGGGCGCCACGGTCACCACCGGCATGGCGCTGGTCACCAGGGCCAGCGGGCCGTGCTTGAGCTCGCCGGCCGGATAGGCCTCGGCGTGGATGTAGCTGATCTCCTTGAGCTTGAGGGCACCTTCCAGCGCCACCGGGTAGTGCAGGCCACGCCCCAGGAACAGCGCGTTCTCCATGCGGGCGAAATCCTCGGCCCAGCGGATGACCTGGGGTTCCAGGGCCAGCACCGCCTGCAGCGCCACCGGCAGGTGCCGCATGGCCTTGAGGTGGGCGGCCTCCTGCTCATCGGTCAGGCGACCGCGCACCTGGGCCAGCGCCAGCGTCAGCAGGAACAGGCCGGCCAGCTGGGTGGTGAAGGCCTTGGTCGACGCGACACCGATCTCGACACCCGCCCGCGTGATGTAGGCCAGTTCGCACTCGCGCACCATGGCGCTGGTCGCCACGTTGCAGATGGTCAGCGTGTGCGTCATGCCCAGACCCTGGGCGTGGCGCAACGCGGCCAGCGTGTCGGCGGTCTCGCCGCTCTGGCTGATGGTCACCACCAGGGTGCGCGGGTTGGGCACGCTGGTGCGGTAGCGGTATTCGCTGGCCACCTCCACCTGGGTCGGGATGCCGGCGATGTCTTCCAGCCAGTACTTGGCGGTGCATCCGCTGTAGTAGCTGGTGCCGCAGGCCAGGATCAGCACCTGGTCGATGTCCTTGAACACCCGGTAGGCGCCATCACCGAACAGTTCGGGCGTGATGCCCTCCACGCCTTCCAGCGTGTCGCCGATGGCGCGCGGCTGCTCGAAGATTTCCTTTTGCATGTAGTGGCGGTACGGACCGAGCTCGGCCGCGCCGCTGTGCGCCTGCACCGTGCGCACCGGACGCTGCGCGACATCGAGCGAACGGCCATTGCGGTCGGCCACCCAGTAGCGGCCCAGTTGCAGGTCCACCAGATCGCCCTCTTCCAGATAGACGATCTGGTCGGTCACGCCCGCCAGGGCCATGGCGTCGCTGGCCAGGAAGTGTTCACCGTCCTTGCCCACCCCCAGCACCAGCGGTGAACCCGCACGTGCACCCACCACCCGGTGGGGTTCGTCCTTGTGGAAGACCGCCAGGGCGTAGGCGCCGTGCAGCCGCGCCACCGCTGACTGCAGGGCGGCGAAGATGTCGCCTTCGTACAGCGAATCGACCAGATGCGCGATCACCTCGGTGTCGGTCTGGCTCTCGAACACGTAGCCGCGCTGCTGCAGTTCGGCCCGCAACTCGTCGTGGTTCTCGATGATGCCGTTGTGCACCAGCGCCACCCGGCCGGCCGCACCCTGCGCGGGCGAGGGGCCGTGGCTGAAATGCGGGTGAGCGTTGTGCACGGCCGGGGCGCCGTGGGTGGCCCAGCGCGTGTGGGCAATGCCCGTCCCGCTGGCAATGCCGTCGGTCTGCACCTGTTGCGCCAACTCGGCCACCCGGGCGGTGCTACGGGCACGCCTGAGTCCACCGGCATGGACCGCTACCCCACACGAGTCGTACCCGCGGTACTCCAGGCGCTGAAGGCCCTGAACCAGTACCGGCACAACGTCACGACCCGAAACCCCGGCAACGATGCCACACATGGAATGCTCCTTGAATGCTGATGCGGCATCGTAGGCATTCAGGAGAGAAATTTCAGGTCGATTTATTTACTTCAAAGAAATATTGATTCATCATGCTCAGATAATTTAACAATCGTTCATTTTGACCTTGAACACGACCGATCATTTCATTGATGACATCGACCTGAAACTGCTGGACCAGTTGCAGACCGACGCCGCCCGGAGCAACGTCGCCCTGGCCGAGGCGGCCCACGTGTCACCCCCCACCAGCCTGCGCCGGGTCAAGCGGCTGCGCCAACTGGGTCTGATCGAGCGGGAAGTCGCCGTGCTCAGCGCTGACCGGCTGGCACCCTTGATCGGCCATGGACTCACCGCGCTGGTCGAGGTGGTGATGGAACGACAGGACGCCGGGCGGCTGGACGACTTCGAGGCCCGGGCCGTGGCCGAACCGGCGGTACAGCAGTGCTACCGGGTCAGCCCGGGCCCCGACTTCATGCTGGTGATCCACACCCGGGACATGCCCGACTACCTGGCCCTGACACAGCGCCTGTTCACCTCGGACGCCAATGTGCGCAACGTCAAGGCATTCTTCAGTGTGAAGCGCGCCAAGTTCGACCCCCGCCTGCCGCTGCCGTCGCGCATGCCGTCCGTCTGATGGCCCGAACGCTCGCCGGCACGCGATGACCGTTTGTCAGGTGTCTGTAACAAATTCATCAAAGTGCACCCACGCTGTCACCAACCTCTAAAATTCCCTGCCAATTAATACTTTACAACTCAGGAGGTTGCATGCTGACATGGATCGCGGCTTCGGCTGCGGCATTGCTGGTGCTGGGGGGTGGGCTGTTCGTCTGGCGACGGCAGCAAACTCCCACGTCCGGGCGGGATGACCGCTACACGCCCGAACGGCTGCTGACCCCTGAGCAGGTCCAGATGCTGGATTACCTGCACGACACCTTTCCCGGCCAGGTGGTGCTGCCCAACCTGCGCCTGCAGGACATGCTGTCGGTGCGCAAGACCACCAACCGCAAGCGTGCCGAAGAGCGGCTGCAGCAGTTCCGGGTGGACTTTGCGGTGTTCGGCGAAGACGGGCGGCCCATGTTCGCCTTCGACATCGAGCAGTTCCACCTGAGCAATGCCAAGGCCAAGGAGCACATGCTCAAGGTCAAGAACCGCATCCTCAAAACCGCGGGTGTGCGCTTCGTGTTTCTCAAGAACGGCATTCACCGGATGCCGTCGCCGGCGGACTTCCGCCGCCAGCTGAACCTGGCCGAACTGCCACCGCCGCGGGCCGTCGAGGAGCCGCGCGAAAGCGCCCGCCAGCAACTGGAGTCCCAGTTCTCCGAGTTCGAACAGACGCAAAGCCAGACGCACGGCTTCCGCGATTCCGAGGTCATGGGCCTGTCGGGCCTGATGAACCTGAACAACGAAGACATGTTCGAGCAGATGGCGCGGCAGCGCCCGCCCACCGGCCGGCGCCGCGCCTGACCACCCTCAACAGCCGGATCAGTCCTTCTTGGGGGCGACCTTGGTGGGTCGCTTCCAGTCCGCGATGGACGCCTGCCGACCCCGGGCCACCGACAGACTGCCCGGCGGCGTGCTCTTGGTGATGGTGGAGCCGGCACCCACCGTGCCACCGGCGCCGATGGTCACCGGCGCGACCAGCACACAGTTGCTGCCCACATGCACATCGGCCTCGATCACGGTGCGGTGCTTGTTGGCGCCGTCGTAATTGGCGGTGATGCTGCCGGCGCCGTAGTTCACGCGCTCGCCCACCGTCGCGTCACCCAGATAGGCCAGATGGTTGGCCTTGGCGCCATCGGCCAGGGTGCTATTCTTCACCTCGACAAAGTTGCCGATGTGCACTTCGGCCCCGAGGCGGGCGCCCGGACGCAGGCGGGCAAACGGACCGATCAACGAGCCGGCACCTACGCCGACACCCAGTTTCTCACCGTCGATGTGCGTGAATGGGTGGATAACCGCGCCCGCTTGAATCACCGCGTTGGCAATCACGCAGTGGGCGCCGATGCGTACACCGGCGCCCAGCTCGACCCGCCCTTCGAACACGCAGCCCACATCGATCTCGACATCCTGACCACAGATGAGCGTTCCACGCACATCCAGACGCGCCGGATCGGCCAGACGCACTCCCTGGTCCATCAGCTCGTCGGCCACCTGGCGCTGGTAGGCCCGCTCCAGTTCGGCCAGCTGGCGCGGGCTGTTGACCCCCGCCACCTGCACCGCATCGGCGATGCGGCAGGCCTCGACCCTCAGACCATCGGCCACGGCAAATCGCACGACGTCGGTGAGGTAATACTCGCCTTGGGCATTGCGGTTGTCCAGGCGCGCCAGCCACGCCCTGAGCAGGCGCGTGGGCACGGCCATGATGCCGCTGTAGATTTCGCGAATGGCCCGCTGCTCATCGGAGGCGTCCTTGTGCTCGATGATGGCGCTCACGGCACCGTCTTCCGCACGAACGATGCGTCCATAGCCCGTGGGGTCGGGCATGTCCAGCGTCAGAAGCGCCAACCGCTCACCGCCACATTGCGTGATGAGTGCCTGAAGGGTCTCGGCCCGGGTCAGGGGCACATCGCCCGAGAGCACCAGGGTCACGCCATCGTCGGGCAGCAACGGGACGGCCTGCTGCACGGCATGGCCAGTGCCCAGCTGGGGCTCCTGGCGCACGAAGCGCAGATCCAGCGCCTGTCCATCGGCACCCACGGGTGCCTGGAGACCAGCCTCCACCTGATCGGCCCCATGACCGGTGATCACCACCACCGATCGGGCGGATACCCGTGCGGCGGTGTCGAGCACATGCTGTGCCAGTGCACGACCGCCCAGACGGTGCAACACTTTGGGCCTCAGGCTCTTCATCCGGGTGCCTTTGCCCGCCGCCATCACCACCACATCCACCGGGAACGTCATGAACCTCACTCCTGTGGGCGCTGCCGGCCCCTTGTTGACATGGCTGAAGATTATCGCCGCCACGCTGGCGCTGCTGGCGCTGGGTGCCTGCAGCGCCCTGCGCATCGGCTACGGTCAAGCCCCAAATCTCATCTACTGGTGGATCGACGGCTACGCAGACCTGAACGACAGCCAGTCCGCGCAGATCCGGTCGGACATCGACCGTTTCATGGCCTGGCACCGGTCGCAGGAACTGCCCCGCTACGCCGCGCTGCTCAAGCGCTGGCAGGACATGGCCCAGCACAATGTCACCGCCGAGGCCGTGTGCCGCCAGTACGACGATCTGCGGGAGGCCTGGGTCAGGATGGCCGAGCACGCCGGTGCCCCCCTGGCCCGGCTGGCCGTGCAGCTGGATGCGACGCAGATGGCCCACTTCGAGCGTCACCAGCACAAGAGCCATGAGAGTTTTGAGAAGGACTTCCTGCGCGGCTCACCGGAGCAGCGGCTGAACCGGCGCACCGAACGCCTGCTGGACCGCTACGAGACCCTGTACGGGCCGCTCAGCCGCGAGCAGGAAGCGCTGGTTCGCCAGGGCCTGGCCCGCTCGCCTTTTGATCCGCAGCAAACCCAGCAGGAGCGCCTGCGCCTGGCCGCCGAGCTGCGCGACATGATCCGGCAGTGGCAGGCCCTCCCGCCCGGTGCCACACGCCAGACGGTCAAGGAACGCGCCGCCGGCGAATGGCTGGCCCATCGGCTGCCACCAAGACAGGCCACCGACCATCCCACCGCCCGAGTGATCCGGCACGGCTGTGAGGTGTATGCGGCCTTGCACAACAGCACCACACCGGAGCAGCGTGCGCATTCGGTGCGGGTCCTCAGGGACTACGAGACCGACATCCGCTCGCTCGCCGGGCAAGACTGAAGCCGCCGGATCAACCCGTCAGCCCCGCCACACCAGCCAGACCCAGACCACCGCCACGGAAGCCAGGGTGACCGGCAGACCGGTCATGGCATGCCGCTTCCAGTCCAGCACCACGCCCTCCTTGGCGGCCAGATCAGCGACGATCAGGTTGGCGATCGAACCCACCAGCAGCAGGTTGCCAGCGAAGGTGCTGACCAGTGCCAGCAGGATGCCGGACGAAGCCGGATCGGCCCCCAGGTGCGGCAGGAGCAGCATGACGGCGGGCACGTTGGAGACCAGATTGGACAGCAGAACCCCCACCACCAGCAGGGGCCCCGGCTGATCCAGATGCACCCCCTGTGTGCGCAGCCAGGCGACCGCCTCGGCCGCCAGCCCGGTGGTCTCAAAGGCGTGATTCACCACAAACAGGCCGATGAACAACAGGATCAGCGGCCAGTCGACGAAGCCCATCACGTGCGATGAATGCAGCCGGCGGCTCAGCAGCAGGACACCCGCACCCACCAGGGCGGCCACCTCGCGCGGCCAACCGGTGAAGAGGAACACCATCATCAGCACGCCGGCCACCGTCAGGCCCTTGGCGGTCTGCCAGCGATCGAAGACGGGCGCGTCGGCGGCGTCCAGCCGGATGCCGATCGGCCGCTGGAGTTCGACCGCCCCCCGCCGTGCGCCCAGACCGTAAGCCAGCCATGCCCACAGCAGGCACAGGCTGACAATGACCGGCACGGCGGCTGCGCGCAAGTACACCCCGAAATCAAGGCGCAGCACCGAGCCGATCAGCATGTTCTGGGGATTGCCGATCAGCGTGGCAGCGGAGCCGATGTTGGCGGCACAGGCCAGGCCGATCAGAAAGGGCAAAGGATCCAGACCGCGCTGCAGGCACAGGCGCACGACCACCGGGGTCATGGCCAGGCAGATGATGTCGTTGGAGAACACGGCCGACATGGCACCGGCCACGGCAATCAGGGCAGCCAGCAGGCCGGCGCGTGACAGGGGCATGGCACCCACCCGACGCGTGACCTCGGTGTAGAAGCCGCCCAGCCGCATCTGGGCGGCCACCACCATGAAGGCAAACAGCAGCACGATGGTCGGCAGATCGACTGAGCGGGCGGCTTCTTCCAGCGTCATGCCGGTCAACGCGATCACAGCGATCGCACCCAGCAGCGCCACGCCTGAGCGGTCCAGCTTCAGTCGCGGCAGCCCGCCCAGAAACATGCCGAGGTAGACCGTGGCAAAGACCACGACCACACCCCAGTCACGGCCGTCGTGCATCAGGCGGCAGACTGGCAGCGGGCTTTCAGGTGATCCAGCGCCTCCTGCACCTGGTCCACCAGGACCAGACACAGGTCGCCCGGCTGCAAGCGCGAGAGTGCGGTGTCGATCGCCAGGAATTCGCCCTGGATGGTCTCGACATGGCGCGTGCGGGTGGCACCTTCCAGGCCCTGCCGCAGCAACCCGACCACCTCGCCGCTGGCGCGGCCCCGCTGGCAGGCATCCTCGTAGAGGATGACGTCATCAAAGGCCTGCCCCAGGATCTGCGTCTGTTCGCGGATGTCCTCGTCACGCCGGTCGCCGGCACCACTGATGACCACGCTGCGACGCTGGCCGGGCATGGTTTGCACGGCAGCGACCAGGGCACGCATGGCATCCGGGTTGTGGCCATAGTCGGCAATGACCGTGGCGCCCCGGTAGTCCATCAGATTGAAGCGACCGGGCACGGAGCCCACATCGCTGCGAAAGCTCGCCAACCCCTGACGGATCGCGTCCCACGACAGGCCGACACCCCAGGCGCCGGCCAGGGCCGCCATGGCGTTCTCTACCTGGAAACCGATGGTGCCATCGCGGGTGATGGGCACGTCCTTGAGGGGTACCGTCACCCGGGCATCTCCCTCGGCGGCGACGATCTGACCATCCTCGACCCACACCGCGCGATGTCCCTGGGCGCGGTGCGTGGCCAGCACGGGATGCTGGCCGTCGCGGGCAAACATGATGACCTTGCCCGTGCAGACCTCGGCCATGCGCACGCAATGGGGATCGGTGGCGTTGAGCACACCATAGCCTTGCGGCGCCACGTTCTGGATGATCACGCGCTTGAGGACAGCCAGGTCTTCGACCGTGGTGATGTAGTTCAGCCCGAGGTGATCGCCGGCACCGATGTTGGTCACCACCGCCACCTGGCAGCGATCGAACCCCAGGCCCTCACGCAGGATGCCGCCACGCGCCGTCTCGAACACCGCGGCATCGACGTCGGGGTGCAGCAGCACATTGCGGGCACTCTTGGGCCCCGAGCAGTCGCCACTGTCGGTCTGGCGGCCGTTGACATGCACGCCGTCGGTGTTGGTCATGCCCACGCGCAGGCCACTGCAGGCCACTGCAGGCCATGATGTGGGCAATCAGCCGCGCGGTGGTGGTCTTGCCGTTGGTGCCGGTCACGGCCACCACCGGAATGCGGCCGTCGTCGCCCGGCGGATACAGGTGATCGATGATGGCTTCACCCACCGCCCGTCCCTTGCCGAAGGACGGGAAGATGTGCATGCGCAGGCCTGGGGCCGCATTGACCTCGACGATGCCGCCGCTCTGCTCTTCCAGCGGCCGCAGCACGCTCTCGCAGACCACGTCCACACCGCAGACATCCAGACCGATCATGCGCGCGGCCATGACCGCACGGGCCGCCACCTCCGGGTGGACATCGTCGGTCACGTCGGTGGCCGTGCCCCCGGTGGACAGGTTGGCGTTGTTGCGCAGGACCACGCGCTCGCCCTTGGCAGGCACGGTGTCGGGGGTGTGCCCCTGCACCTTCAGGCGCGCCATCGCGATGTCATCAATGCGCATCTTCGTCAGACGTGTGGCATGCCCTTCCCCCCGCAGAGGATCGGCATTGACGATGTCGACCAGTTGACGCACCGTGTGCTCGCCGTCGCCGATGACCTGGGGCGGATCACGGCGGGCGGCCGCCACCAGCCGGTCACCGACGACCAGCATGCGGAAGTCGCTGCCGGGCAGGAATTTCTCGACCATCGGCTGGCCATACTCGGCGGCCACGCGGTAGCCCAGTTCCAGATGCTCACGGTCGACGATATTGACCGTCACGCCCTTGCCCTGGTTGCCATCCAGCGGCTTGACCACCACGGGCAGCCCCAGCTCCATGGCCGCGGCCCAGGCGTCTTCGGCGCTGGAGACCGGGCGTCCCCAGGGCACGGGCACGCCAGCGGCGCGCAACAGCGTCTTGGTCAGGTCCTTGTCCTGGGCAATGCTCTCGGACACGGCACTGGTGCCGTCGACCTCGGCGGCCCAGATGCGCCGCTGACGGGCACCCCAGCCGAACTGCACGAGCGAGCCCTGCGTCAGACGACGGTAGGGGATGCCACGGGCCACGGCGGCGTTCACGATCGACCCGGTGGACGGGCCCAGACGCACATCCTCGTCCAGTTCGCGCAGCGCGGCAATCACGGCATCGACATCGAACGGATCCTTGTCGATGCCGCGGACGACCGCGATGAGACGTTCGGCCGCCTTCAGGGCATCGCGCCCGACCTGCTCTTCGGTGTACTCGACCACCACCTGGTAGGTGCCCTGCTCCACCGTTTCGGTGCAGCGGGAAAAACTGACGGGACAACCCGCCTGCGCCTGCAAGGCCAGCGCCACCAGCTTGAGCACGTGGGCCAGGGAAACATCTTCCTGGGGCCTGCGCCAGGGCTCCAGCTGCGGAAAGCGGGCCCGCAATTCGGCCTCGAAACCGGGCAGGTTGACGATGGAGCGCTCGGCGGGCTCACAGTGAACGATGGCCTCGATAGCCGTCTGGCGTGTCCAGAGGTTGGGACCGCGCAAGGCCCGGATGCGGGAAATGTCCATGGCGCAATGGCTCGAATGAAGGGTGCGGAACTCGGGTGATCGGCGGTGGGTGCTGCGACCGTTGGCTCAGGGGCGGGCCTGGCTGTCGAAGCGCTCCAGGCCGGCGGAAATCAGGGCGGGCGACAGGCCAGCCGCCCAGGCCGCGGCAGCCGCGGCACAGATGGCAGTGGCCTGCTCGTCACCATCCAGGGACGGCATCTGGGCGCGCGCCACGATCTCGCCGCGGTCGCACAGGCAGATGGCCTGCCCATCGCGGCGAACCATGCGGGTACCGGGCATGCCCTCGGGCACGGTGCTGGCGCCATACCAGTAGCACTCGCCATCGCAGTGCGCCGACAGCGCGGCGACCGCCGGGTCGTCGGCGTTGAGCACGCAAGCCCCGTGATCGAGCACCACATCCACCTGGGTGCGCAACACGCGGGGCATGCCGCTGGCGTCCTGGATGTCGTGATCGGACAGGTCTTCCCAGCCGCCCAGGTCGGTAACGACACCCACCAGGCAACGGTCATAGGGCAAGCCCCGGTCCAGCACCAGTCTGGGCGTGCTTTCGACCACCAGGCTGTGGATTTCGCGGTTCATGAGCAGGCGGCGGCACTGCGCCCAGTAGTCATCCCCGACCGGCTCCAGGCGGCGGCGCCCCACGAAGATGCCATCCTGGCTGGCGCGACCGGCAGGCCCCTGACCCAGATCCATCAGGTAGGCAGCTGCCGCGCACACCAGGCGGGTCTGTCGTGTGCCGGCCACCCCGATCAGGGGAATTCGTCCCGGCGATGGGTCGGTGGTGCCGAACAGGTGATCAATGATGGCCTCGCCCACCGGGCGTGGCTGCCCGACCGCGGGCTTGAGGTGCATGAGCAGACCCGGGCCCGCATTGACCTCGACAATCGCGCCGCCCACTTCCTGCAGCGGCCGGCTGATGTCCTCGGTGACCATGTCGATGCCGGCGATGTCCAGGTTGACGATGCGCGCGGCGAGTCCGGCCATGTAGGCGACCTCGGGGTGCACCTCGTCGGTGCAGTCGAAGGCCATGTTGCCGTTGCGCTGCACCAGCACCTTGCGACCGGCTTCGGGCACCGCATCCGGCCCCAGTCCCTGGCGCTCCAGCAGCAGGCACATGGCCGGCTCGCGCTCCAGGCGGATGGTCTCCAGCGGAAACTCCTCGGCCTCACCGCGGCGGGGATCGCTGTTGAGCTGGCTGTCGATCAGGGCACGCACCGTGGAAACGCCGTCGCCGGTGATCCACAGGCTTTCGCCACGACAGGCGGCCACCACCTTGCCGCCCACGACCAGCACCCGGTGCTCGTTGCCACGGATGTAGCGCTCGACCATCACGTCGCTGCCCTCAGCCTCGGCAATGCCGAAAGCACGCTCGATGTCGGCCTGATCGGACAGTTCCAGCGAAACACCACGACCGTGGTTCGCGTCGGACGGCTTGACCACGACGGGCAGTCCGATGTCCTGCGCCGCCTCCCAGGCTTCGGCAGGGCTGTTGACCACCTGCCCCTCCGGCACGGGGACGCCGCACGATTGCAGCAGCGTCTTGGTCAGGTCCTTGTCGCAGGCGATGTTTTCGGCAATCGCGCTGGTCAGGTCAGACTCGGCGGTCCAGATGCGGCGCTGACGGGCACCTTCGCCCAGCTGAACCAGGTTGCCGTCGTTCAGGCGCTGAAAAGGAATGCGCCGCTCGGTGGCGGCATTGACGATGGCCGCGGTCGAGGGACCCAGCCACGTGGAGTCGACCACTTCCCGCAGCTGCACCACGGCCTGCCCGACATCGAAGGGCTCGTTGTTGATCGCGGCTTCCAGCAGGGCATGCCCGTGGCGCAGCGCCGCCTCGGCCGTTTCCTGGTTGCGCGCCCGGAACACCATGCGGTAGACGCCATGCTGCGAGGTGCTGCGCGTCTGGCCGAAGCCCGTGGGCATGCCGGCGCGGTTGAGCAGCTCGATGATGCAGTGCTCCAGCACATGGCCGGCCCAGGTGCCCTCCCGCAGGCGTTGCAGGAAACCGCCATGCTCGCCAACGCCGCAGTGATGGGCCTCCAGTCCTGGCAGCATCGCGAGCAGGCGATCGGTCAGGCCCTCAATGGTGTTGGACGGGCGCTCTTCCAGCTCACCCAGATCCAGCCAGACTTCCATGGCCGAGCGGTAGGTCCAGACATTGGGGCCCCCCAGGAAACGGTGCCGCAGGACGGTCAGGGTGAATCGGTGTGAATGCATAAATCAAGGCGAACAACGCACACTGGCAGGACAAGAAACCCTGCCGCCCAGCGCACCATGAGGCGCACAGGCGCATATTCTGCGCCCAACTTGGGGCTTCCAGACGTTGCCCGCCCAAGAAAACGTGACGGATCGTGGCGCGCCAGCCATGCAGGGATGACGCACAATCTCGCTGTCATGCAGCCCTCCCCTACCTCCCTCCTGCCGCCCGACCTGCCCACCGAGGATGTCGTGGCCAGACTGACCATCGACCTCAATGCCCAGGGCCGCTTCGACGAAGGCCAGTTGCTGCTGACCCGGTCAGCACTTTGGTACTACAACCGGGACGCCGGCTGGCAGCGTCACGATCTTGAACCGGACCTGCAGTTGCTGCACACCGATCAGGCCGGGGTGGCCACCCTGGATCTGGCGGGACCGGAAGGTGTCCGGGCCCGCTGGCGCTTCACGCTGGCGCACACCGCGGCGGCGCTGCGCCTGCAGCGGCAGTTTGTCAGCGTGACGCAGGTCTTGCGCAGTGGCGACGGATGGGCCGACGATGCCCAGACACGTTGCCCCACTTGTGGCGCTGCCCTGCCCCCGGACAGCGACGAATGCGAGGCCTGCGAGCGGCAGCTGTCGCAGCCGCCATCGACCTGGGTGCTGCTGCGCCTGTGGCGCTTTGCCCGCCCCTACCGCTGGCAGCTGCTGGCCGGCTTCCTGCTGACCCTGGCGTCCACCGCCGCCACGCTGGTACCCCCCTACCTGACCATCCCGCTGATGGACGATGTGCTGATTCCGTTCCAGAACGGGCAGCAGATCGATGCAAGCTACGTCATGCTGCTGCTCGGCGGCCTGCTGGGCGCCGGCCTGCTCGCCTGGGGGCTGGGCTGGGCCCGCACCTGGTTGCTGGCGCTGGTGTCCGAGCGCATCGCAGCCGACCTGCGCACCAGCGCCTTCGAACACCTGCTGGGTCTGTCGCTGGATTATTTCGGCGCCAAACGCACCGGCGACCTGATCGCGCGCATCGGCTCCGAAACCGACCGGCTGTCGGTGTTCCTGTCGCTGCACGCGCTCGATTTCGCCACCGACGTGCTGATGCTGGGCATGACCACGGTCATCCTGTTCTCGATCAACCCCTGGCTGGCGCTGGTGACGCTGCTGCCGCTGCCGCTGATCGCCTGGATGATCCACCTGGTGCGTGATCGCCTGCGCACCGGCTTCGAAAAGATCGACCGGGTGTGGGGTGACGTGACCAACGTGCTGGCCGACACCATCCCCGGCATCCGGGTGGTCAAGGCGTTTGCGCAGGAACGCCGGGAAGCCACCCGGTTCCGTGAGGCGAACCAGCTCAACCTGGCCGTCAACGACCGCATCAACAAGACCTGGAGCCTGTTCACCCCCACCGTCACCCTGCTGACCGATGTGGGCCTGCTGGTGGTCTGGGCCTTTGGCATCTGGCAGATCAGCAAGGGCGACATCACCGTGGGTGTGCTGACCGCCTTCATTGCCTACATCGGCCGCTTTTACGGCCGGCTCGATTCGATGAGCCGCATCGTGTCGGTCACCCAGAAGGCCGCCGCCGGTGCCAAGCGGATCTTCGACATCCTGGACCACGTCTCCAACGTGCCCGAACCCACCGACCCGGTGCGCGATCCGGTGGTGCGTGGCGGCGTGACCATCGAGAACATTGCCTTCCGCTACGGCAACCGCGCAATCATCAAGGGACTGAGCCTGGACATCCGGCCTGGCGAAATGATCGGCCTGGTCGGCCACAGCGGCTCGGGCAAGAGCACACTGGTCAATCTGATCTGCCGCTTCTACGACGTCACCGACGGCCGCATCCTGCTGGACGGCACCGACGTGCGGCGTTTCCGGGTCGCCGACTACCGGCAGCACATCGGGCTGGTGTTGCAGGAACCTTTCCTGTTCTTCGGCACCGTCGCCGAAAACATCGCCTACGGCAAGCCTGGCGCCACCCGCGAGGAAATCGTGGCAGCGGCGCGCGCGGCCCATGCGCACGACTTCATCCTGCGCCTGCCCCAGGGCTATGACTCGCTGGTGGGCGAACGGGGCCAGGGCCTGTCGGGCGGCGAACGCCAGCGCATCAGCATTGCCCGCGCGCTGCTGATCGACCCGAAGATCCTCATCCTGGACGAAGCCACTTCGGCCGTGGACACCGAGACGGAAAAGGAGATCCAGAAAGCCCTGGACAACCTGGTGCAGGGACGCACCACGATCGCGATTGCCCACCGCCTGTCCACCCTGCGCAAGGCCGACCGGCTGGTGGTCATGGACCGGGGCGAAGTGGTCGAGGTCGGCCCGCACGAGGACTTGATGGCGCGGCAGGGCCACTACTGGCGCCTGTATGAAGCCCAGGCCCGCCACGCGGCCGCCGAGGACGCCGAACACGATGCCAATGTGCTGGCGCACCGCTTGCCACAGCCCTCCGCCCACACGACAGGAGTCAGCGCATGAGCCCGAGCACCTCTTTCGATCTTCAGCGCAATGCCTTCGGCCGCTGGGTGTTCACCCCCGCCGGTGGCACCGCGGTGGAGAACGTGCAGGTTGTCTGTTCGTTTCCCCTGACCGCCCCGCAGGAAGCGATCTCCATCGTCGGCCCGGACGGACACGAGTGCGCCTTCATTGCCCACCTGGACCAGTTGGGTGAGCCGCAGAGAAAGGCGGTGACCGCAGCCATCGAGGAGCGCAATTTTTCGCCGGTCATCGAGCGCATCCGTGCGGTGTCGACCTTTGCCACCCCCAGCACCTGGCAGGTGGACACCGACCGGGGGCCGACGGAACTGGTTCTCAAGGGTGAAGAAGACATCCGCCGCCTGCCCGGGACCCGGCGCCTTCTGGTGACAGGCGGGCATGGGGTGGTCTTCGAGATCCGGGACAGCAGCCAGCTGGACCGGGCGTCGCGCCGCCTGCTCGAACGCTTCCTGTGAAGCGGCTGGCAATGGCCGTCGGCACTTGCTATAGTGAAACGGTCTGAAGAACAACCAACGACGACAGGGGAAACACATGATCGCCCACCGATTGAGCCGCTGGCTGTTGGCCGGCCTTGCCAGTTTGACACTCGTGGCCTGCATCCCGATTCCGGTGATTTCGGTGTCGCCATCGCCCGTCATCGCCGGCGAGGAAGTCAGCTTTGACGCCTCCGAAACCATGATCTCCAACGTGCCGGAGGACAACGTGGCCGTGTCCTACGACTGGGATTTCGGGGACGGCAACAGCGGTGACGGCAAGACCGTCACCCACACCTACGAAAAGGCCGGAACGTACAAGGTGACCCTGACCGTGGTGGACAGCGCCGGCCGCGAAGGCCGGGCCACCGAGGAAGTCGACGTCAAGGTGGCGGACAGCACCTCGTCCACCGCAGACAGCGAGGACGAAGAGAACAGCAGCACCGACTGATCTCCCGAAGCTCATCGCCGAGCCCGATGCAAAAAGACCCGCCAAGGCGGGTCTTTTTGCCGATGGAAGCGCTGCAGAACGCTCAGTTCTGAAGCGAGGCCCACATCTCCTTGTCGCGTTCGGCCGTCCAGATGCGCGGGTTCTTGATGCCGCTGGCCTCGTCGTAGGCACGGCTGACGTCGAACGGCAGGCAGTGCTCGTAAATGAACACATGGCCGAAGACCGGGTCCATGCTCTTGCGGGTGTGGGCCATCGCGGCCTTGAGGTCCATGCCGGCGGCCACAGCTTCCTTGCCTGCCTGGAACAGGGTGGTCACCCACCGCTGGGTGTAGTCCAGCGCCTTGTTGACGTCGGCATTGCCCTTCATGGCTTCACCACGGCCGGGCACGATGAACTCGGCCTTGAGCTCGCGCAGCGCTTCCAGGGTGGCGGGCCACTCTTCCAGCTGGGCATCACCGGTGTAGACGCCGGCTTCGTACTCGACCAGGTCACCGCTGAACAGCACCTTCTCGTCCTCGACCCAGGCGATGGTGTCGCCGCGGGTATGACCGGCGCCCGGGTGCCAGATCTGCACTTTCACGCCACCCAGATCCACTTCCAGCGTTCCCTGGCGGCCCGGCTTGCCGTCACCGATGACCATGGTCGGCCAGGTCAGGCCCGGCACCGAATCGGCACCGCGGAACAGGCGCGGGAAGCGCTCCATCTCGCTCTTCATGTCCTGGGCACCGCGCTCGACGATCAGCTCGTAGGTGCCACGGCTGGCGATGATTTCGGTGGCACCCTCCGCCACGTAGGCACTGGCACCCAGCACGCGCACCGCGTGGTAATGCGTCAGCAGGACGTACTTGATCGGTTTGTCGGAGACGGTGCGGATCTTGGCGATCAGGTCGCGCGCCATGGCCGGCGTGGCCGTGGCGTCGCTGACCATGATGTACTGGCCACCAATGATCACGCCCGAGTTCGGGTCGCCCTCGGCGGTGTAGGCCCAGCAGTGGGCGCTGAGCTGTTCGAAGGTGATCTTCTTGTCTTCCAGGTCGGCCTGGGAGGCAAAGGCTTTGCTCATGGTGGTCTCCGTGGGGGTGTCAGGACAGTTCTTGAATTTTACCTAATCGAAACCGATTTCACATCAGTAAATGACAGATTCCCGATGACCGGGGAGGTCATGCCCGGGACAGGCCATGCTCCAGCACCTGTACCACCTCGTCGGCAAAGGCGCTGTAACTCATGGTGCCACCCGGCCGCAACCAGGTGAAGGTCCAGTTGATCATGCCGAACAGCATCATGGTCAGCGCCGTCTGGTTCGCCGGGGTCACCCGGTCGGGATAGGCCCGCTTGAGAAACCGGGTGAACGCCGCCACCACGTCGCGCTGGCGGTTGAGGATGAGTTCACGCTGCCCATCCCCCAGAAACTTGGTGTCAGAAACCAGCGCCACATGGCGCGTGGCGCTGCTTTCGTACTCGGTCAGGAACGCCCTTACCAGCTCGTTGAGGGCTTCGCGCTCACTCAGGTTCTTGCGCTGGGCGCGCGCCTCGGCCTCACCGATCAGTGCCAGCAGCCGCTGGGTGTAACGATCGAGCAGGTCGAACAGGATGGCGTCCTTGCTCTCGTAGTAGTGATAGAGCCGGGCCTTGCTGGTGCCACAGGCCGTGGCGATGTCGTTCATGCTGGCGGCAGGAAAGCTCTGGCGGGCAAAGCACTGCGCCGCCACATCGAGGATCTGGTCGCGCTTGAGGTCGTGGGAGGCGGAGCGGGGTCTGGCCATGACCGATTCTCCCATCCCCGCGCCCTGGCGCCACATCAGGAACGCATGGATTCCAGTGGGGTGAGCACCCGGCCACGCCCGGCCACCAGATACTCGCTGTAGCCCAGCAGGCCACGCAACACACGCACCAGCGCCACGGCAGCCTGTCCCAGCGCAAGCACCAGCTCACGAGAGGGTGTGACCACTTCCCGGCGGAAGCGGCTCGCAGCAGCCGGGTTCACCGCCAGATCGGTCCAGTCAAACAACACCGGGCCATCGGTCCCCTGTGACTGCAGACTCTCCATGACCACCCTGGCCCCGGCTGGCACAAGCAGCGCCTCCCCCTCCCGCAGGAAACAGTCGCCAGAGGCATCGGGCATGCCGTGGTCAGTCTCCCCCAGGGTGACCCAGACGCCACCACGGCGCAGGCGCAACACGGCATCTGCTTTCGGCTTCAGACTCAAGGCGCTGCCGGGGAGCAGACGCCACGCTCCGGCCACGGTGCAGAGTTCAACTTGATGAGCGAGGGACATGGTGCTCTCCTAGGGTTTCCGACGAGCAGTCATCTTCCCGCCGGTCGCCTCCCACGTCCAATGAAAAGGCGCTAAGCTATTGATTCGATCCAAGCATCAATCCACTGCCCGGGAATAGTCTGATCCATGGCCCTCGGTACCAGCCACCCTCGCTCCCGACCGATCTCGGTCGGCCACTTGCGCGCCTTTGAAGCGGTGGCCCGCCTCCTGAATTTCCGCGCTGCCGCAGAGGAGCTTTCCCTCACCCAGAGCGCTGTCAGCCGGCAGATCCAGGCGCTGGAAGACGAGGTCGGGTCGGTCCTGTTCCTGCGACACACCCGTGCCGTCGAGCTCACCAGCGCCGGATCGATGCTGCTGCGCGCCGTCAGCGCCTCGCTGGACCGGATTGATGCGGCTGTGCGAATGATCCGCCAGAGCGCGGGGCGCCGCAGCGTGGCGGTGACGACCTCGGCCTCGTTTGCCTCGATGTGGCTCATTCCGCGGCTGGAGGCCTTTCAGCGAGCGCATCCCGACATCGACATCCGCATCGACGCGTCCGATGTGGCCGTGGACCTGGGCACGGCCGATGTGGACCTGGCCTTGCGCTACGCGGTGCCTCAGGCGGTACCAGCCCAGGCCATCCGGCTCTTTGGCGAACAGCTGACACCGGTGGCCAGTCCGTGGCTGCTGCGCTCGCGCCCCATCAACCGCATCGAGGACCTGGCCGACTGCACGCTGATCGAGGCAGGCGATGCCCACCGCACACGCCACCTGGAATGGCTGACCTGGCAGCGCTGGCTTGACACGCATGCAGGCGCCGCCCGCGTCCGACCGGGCGCCCGGGCCGGGCGTGAGCGCCTCAGCCCCAAACGCTGGCTGTACTTCAACTATGCCCACCAGATCGTGCAGGCCACGCTGACGGGACAAGGCGTGGCCCTGGCCCGGCTGCCCCTGGTGGCCGAGAGCCTGGCCAGCGGCGATCTGGTCGAACCGCTGCCCGGGATGCGACTGGACTCGCCCCTGGTCTACTGGCTGGTGACCGCGCCCCGGGGCACGCAACGGCCGGAGGTCAAGGCCTTCTGCGACTGGCTGCTCGCCGAGGCGGCCCGCACGCGGGAAGCCATCGGCGAAGTGCCCGACCCGGATACGGTGGACCACATCGACTGAGGACAGGCGGCCCCAGACTGGCACCGGGCATGATGCACACTCTCGCACCTCATGCCACCCACACACCACCTGACCGCCCCGTCCAACACCAATCTGCGCAGCATCGTTGCCATGCTGCTGGCGGTCGGCTGCTTTGCCCTGATGGATGCGGTGCTCAAGGCCCTGTCCGCGCGCTACCCGGTGCTGCAGATCGCCAGTCTGCGCGGCCTGACGGCGCTGCCCCTGGTGCTGCTGTACATCGGCTGGCGCCGCCGGTGGCACAGCCTGTGGCCCGTGCGCTGGCCCCTGCACCTGCTGCGCGGCCTGCTGGGCATCATCATGCTGGCCCTGTTCACCCGGGGGGTGCGTGAACTGCCGCTGTCAGCGGCCTACACCATCTTCTTTGTCTCGCCGTTGCTGATCACCATCCTGTCGATCCCCGTGCTGGGTGAACGGGTACCCAAGGCCCACTGGTGGGCCATAGCAGCCGGCTTTGTCGGCGTGCTCATCGCCTTGCAGCCCGGTGGCACCTCCCTGCAGGCCGGCATGAGCTGGGGGGGCTTGGCGGTGCTGGGCGCCGCGCTTTGCTATGCGGTGGCGGCAGTCAGTGGCCGGCTGGTCAGCCGCACCGACAGCAGCGAATCGATGATCCTGTCCCTGATGCTGATGATGGCGGTGGGCGCTGGTGTGCTGGCTGCCCCGCAGTGGGTCCCGATCCAGACCGCAGACGCCGGTCTGCTGCTGGCGCTGGCCATCACCGGCTTCTGTGGCCAGCTGGCGATCACCGAGGCCTTCCGGCACGGACAGGCGAGCGTGGTGGCCCCATTCGAATACACCGCCCTGGCCTGGGGCGTGGGTCTGGACTGGCTGATCTGGCACAGCCTGCCGGCCAGCCACACCTGGATCGGAGCCGCCATTGTGGTGGCCAGCGGGGTCTACATCGTGCGGCACGAACAGCGGATCAGCCGCGTTCACGCCAACGCCGACCACCCCTGATCAGCGGCCGGGCCACATGACCCCGGTGTCCGCCAGGATCGCGTCCAGGGGCACGTCATGGGATTCGGGCTGCATGTCCGGCACATAGGCAAAGTCGTACGCCAGCCCCACCGTGAAGGGTTTGGGCCGCAGGCTGGCCAGGGTGCGGTCGTAGAACCCGCCGCCGTAACCCAGCCGGTAGCCGCCGGGTCCGAAGCCCACGCAGGGGACGAAGATCAGGGTCGGCTCGATGATCTCGGTGTCCTTGGGCTTGGGAATGCCGTACGCATCCTCTTCCATGGGACAGCCGGGGTACCAGCTGTAGAAGGTCAGGGTCTTGTCGATCTTGTTGACCACCGGCAGACCGATGCGCCGGTGCCGTGCCGCGCTCTGGGCATCCTCCTCCAGGCCGGCCTCCTGCCAGCGAAACAGCGCCGGCAAAGGATCGAATTCGCCCTTGATGGGCCAATAGGCACCGATGACCGTGTCGGGTCGATCGATCAGCCAGACGCGCATCACACGCTGCAGCAGATCGTTGCGCCAGGCCCGGTCGGCCAAGCCTTGGCGCTTGTCCACCAGGGTCTTGCGCCAGGCCGCCTTGCGCGGATCGGCAGCGGGCTTGCCGGGAACCGTCTGACCGTCTTTGTTGTCCATAATCGAGCAATGAACCGGATGAGCTTCAAACAGGGTGTCACAGCCATTATGGCCGCGCTGGTGCTGGCGGTGCCCGCCTGGGCGCAGACCACGGCCGACTCCACCCTGCTGGAGATGCGCGAGGCCTTTCGGCGCGGCCAGTCGGCACAGCTGACGCAGCTGCTGCCACGCATGCACGGACACCGCCTTGAACCGATGGCGGCCTACTGGGAAATGCGTGCCCGGCTGGAAACCGCCCGACCCGAGGAAATCCGCGCCACGCTGGACCGCCACGCGGGTACCTACTGGGAAGACCGGTTGCGCAACGACTGGCTGCTGCAACTGGGCAAGGCGAGAGACTGGGCGCGCTTCGAGACCGAACGCCCGCTCTACCGCATGAACGACGACCGCCAGGTGCGCTGTTACGGGCTCATGCTCGATGCAGCGGCCAGGCGCCTGCCGGCCGAGGACGCCGCGCGGGAAGTTCGCCAGCTCTGGCATGCCCAGCCCGAGGTGGAGGATGGCTGCGCCACCGCCGCCCGCGCCCTGCTGGACAGCGGCCACCTGGGCAAGGAAGTGTTCTGGCAACGCGCCCGGCTGGGCATGGATGCCGGCAAGCCCGCCGTGGCCATCCAGGCGGTTCGGCTGCTCAACGAGGACTGGGCTCACCAGCTGGAAATCATTGCCCGGGACCCGGGCAAGTTCCTGGACGAGAAACTGACCGCAGTCCGCCCCCGAACCAAGGAAATGGTCACGCTGGCCGTGATTCGCCTGGCCAGTTCGGACCCTGAGACAGCGGCCCGACACATGGACCGCACCCGCTGGAAGGCCCAGCTCACGCAGGAGGAGCGCAGCTGGGTCTGGGGCGTGATCGGCCGGCGCGCGGCGCAGAAGCTGCAGGCCGACGCACTGACCCATTTCGCCAATGGCCAGGACCGCTTCATGCATCCCGAGCATCTGGCGTGGAAGGCCCGGGCGGGCTTGCGGGCAAGCGCCTGGGGGCATGTCCGCGAGGCCATTGCGGCCATGCCTGACGCCATGCAGCAGCAGCCCGTCTGGGTCTACTGGCGGGCCAGGGCGACCGAGGTGCTCAAGGAGACCGACCCCATTGCCGCCGTGGCGCGAGCCCGCCAGCTGTACGAATCCATCGCATCCACCCGCGGGTTCTACGAACAGCTCGCCCTGGAGGCCCTGGGCCGGCAGGTCCTGGTGCCGCCCGCCCCGCCGCCACTGACGGCCGAGGAGGTGCTGGCGGCGCGCAGCAACCCCGGGCTGCTGCGGGCGCTGGACGCCATGCGGCTGGGCTTGCGCAGCGAAGGCACGCGCGAATGGAACTACACGGTGGGCCTGCACACCCCGGGCGGCATGAATGACCGGGAACTGCTGGCCGCCGCTGCCGTGGCCTGCCAGCAGGAGATCTGGGACCGGTGCATCAACACCAGCAAGCGCACCCGCGAAGCGCATGATCAGGCTCAGAGGTTTCCCATGCCGCATCGCGATGCGGTGGTTCGCCGCTCGCGCGAGATCGGACTGGACCCCGCCTATGTCTACGGTCTGATCCGCCAGGAAAGCCGCTTCGTGTCGGATGCCCGCTCCGGGGTGGGTGCCTCCGGCCTGATGCAGGTCATGCCGGCCACCGCACGCTGGACCGCCCGCAAGATCGGCCTGACGGATTTCCAGCCCCAGCAGATCACCGACCGGGAGACGAACATCCAGATCGGCACGGCCTACCTCAAGTTCGCACTCGATGATTTCGAAGGTTCCCTGCCACTGGCGGCTGCCGCCTACAACGCCGGCCCGGGCCGGTCCCGCGCCTGGCGCAACGGGCCGGTGCTGCCGGCAGAGGTCTGGATCGAGAACATCCCGTTCGAGGAAACCCGCGATTACGTCAAGCGCGTGTTGTCCAACACCACCAACTACGCCGCCGTGCTGACCGGTCAGCCCCAGTCGCTGCGTTCACGGCTGGGAACGGTGGGTCCACGGGCCACCACCGCCGCCGCGATCAACACCGAGCTGCCCTGACGCCCGCGCGTGGCCATGGCCCCACAGGGCGCTCGGCCTTGCGCACACGCTAGGATGGCGCCACCATGTCAAACATCCTTGTCCTCGGTGGTAGCGGTTTCGTTGGTCGCCATGTGTGCGAGAAACTGGTTCGTGCGGGTCATCGCGTCACGGTGCCCACCCGCCGGGCCGTCAATGCGGCCCCCGTGCAGCATCTGCCGGGGCTGACGGTCCGGCAAGCCAATGTGCACGATGGCCACGCACTCCGGCAGCTGTTGCCGAGGCATGATGCGGTGGTCAACCTGGTGGCCATCCTGCATGGGGACGAGGCGGCCTTCGAGCGCACGCATGTCACCCTGCCCACCATCCTGGCCCAGGCCTGTGAAGCCACCGGGGTGCGACGTCTGGTCCACATCAGTGCACTGGGGGCTGATGTCCGCGGACCTTCTCGCTACCAGCGCAGCAAGGCCCGGGGCGAAGCGGTGCTGCAGTCGGCAGCGCTGGCATTGACGATCCTGCAACCGAGCGTCATCTTTGGTGCTGGTGATCGCTTCCTCAACCTTTTCGCGCAGCTTCAGTCGGTGTTCCCGGTCATGCCGCTGGCGGGGGCCGACACCCGCTTTCAGCCGGTCTGGGTGGAGGATGTGGCTCAAGCCGTGGTGCGTTGCCTGGGCAGCGACGCCGTGGCGCGCGCCAGCATCGGTCAAACCATCGAATGCGCCGGACCCGATGTCCTGACGCTGGCCGAACTGGTCCGACTGGCGGGCCGGTACGGCAGCCGGGAACGACCGGTCATTCCGCTGCCGCACAGCATCGGCCGGGTGCAGGCCATGGCGATGGAGTGCCTGCCCGGTGAGCCGCTGATGAGCCGGGACAACCTGGATTCGATGCGGGTGGACAATGTGGCCAGCGGTCGCTGGCCTGGTCTGGACAGCCTGGGGATCCGTCCCGCATCGGTCCTCGCGATCGCGCCGTCGTACCTGGGACAGCGCGGTGGCCGCAGCGGATTGTTGTCGCTGCGCAGCGGACGGCGCTGAACCGCCAGTACCGTCCGCCCGCCCCGCGGGGACTCAGAACTTTCGGCTGTACTGCAGACCGATGCCGTTCTGGCTCATGCCGATCTTCGTGGGCGCCGGCATGCTGCCGGAGACCTCCTGCCGCTTGGCGTGCCAGAGCGCAAAGCTGATTTCGGTGTTGGCCGCCGGGCTGTAGGTGGCGCCCAGGGTGACGTGGCTGCGCACCACGCCCGGCGCCAGGATATTGAGATACACATCCTGCGAGCGGACCGGGTTGGTGCCGTGGTTGAAGCCCGCGCGCCAGGTCCACTGGCTGCTGGCCTGCCATTGCACCCCCAGCTTGGTCACCGACACATCGCGCCAACCAAAGCCTGGGCCGTTGGCGGCGCCAAAGCCGTTGGCAAAGTTGCTCAGGCTGGCGTTGCCGATCGACGGCACACCGCTGTAGTTGATGCGTGAGTAGTCCAAGGCCACCTGCACCTTGGGCGTCACCTGCAGGGCCACACCGAATGCGTAGTTCTCGGGGATATCGAAGTCGCCCTGTTTCGCAAACAGGCGCTCGTACTTGTCAAAGCGAGACATGTCGATGCGCGGCGAATAGGAGGCCCCCACGGTGACGCGATCGCCCAGCTTGCCCAGATAACCCAGACGCAGACCGATGCCGGTGCTGCTGTCCTGGCCCTGGTTGGGCAGGCCAAAGGCCTGGAGGCCGTAGGCCTTGAACATCTGGTACACCAGCAGCGGAGAGACCCCGAACGAGTGGCCGTCAGCCACCTCATAGGCCACGGTGGGCGCCACGATCAGCTGCATCAGGTCCACCCCCAGCTTGCCCGATCCGCAAGTGGTCGGGCCGCTGCAGAAGAAGTTGGTGTCGCCCGGAAAGACAGCGGGATATTCGGTGTTCATGCCGCCGTTGCCGTAGACAGTGATGCCGACGCCGAGCTTTTTCGACAGCGCCACGTTGTAGCCGAACTCCGGGATCAGGAACGTGTCCTTGCGGCTTTCCACCTCCATGGCACCCATGGGGGTCGAGATGGTGGCGCTGCGCCGGGGATTGAACAATTCGGCACCCAGATCCCATCGGCTACCGACGACGGCCGCCTGGGCCGGGTTGTTGACACCCGCAAAGGCGTCGTGCGCCATGGCAATGGACGCCCCGCCCATGCCTTTGGCCTTGAGGCCGAAGCCATGCGGGAAGTAGCCGTTGGTGGCCCAGGCGGGTACGGTGACCGCCAGCAGGGCGGCCGAAGCCAGGGTGCGCGCAGCACCGTTCATTTTTTTCATGGAAGTCTCCTCGGGGTGGTGGGACCGGTCGCGGTCAGCGTTCAGAACTCGCCCTTGGAGCCTCGCTCCATCATCTGCCAGATGGTTTCACGCACCGCCCAGGCCTCTTCCTTGAGCGGGGACGGCAGCTTGCGGCCCATCTTGACCATCATGTCCATGTTCAGCGTGTACAGCCAGAGGCTGCCGTCGTCGTGCTCGACCATGCTGATGCGGCAGGGCAGGTAGGCGGCCATGTGCGGACTGAAGTCCACCATCTTGCGGGCCGTGGCCGGGCTGCAGAAGGAATAGACGGTCAGCAGTTTCTCCTTCTTGCCCGATCGTGCCTCCAGCTCCTTGGACAGGGGCAGCGTGCCGACGTCGCGCATGTTGCGCTCCACCGCCACCAGCTTGAAGATCTCTTCGACGTCCTTGGCGCTCACGCCGGGCTTGACCTTGCGCTCCCAGGTGGTGGCGACCGCGATATCGCCGTTGCCTTCGATCCAGCGGTCCCACATCCTCATGGACTCGGCGCCAGCGCCGTCCTCGAGCTTGCCGATGGTGGACAGCGTGCCGCAACCGGTGCCCAGCACCGCCGCTGCGCCCAGGGTGAACCAAAGGGCCATTCGTTTCCAGACTTGCATGGGGGATGTCTCCTCGTTTGTGATGGTGCAGGATCTGCCTGCCTTGAGTTTTGTCAAACCGACCAAGTCACGTTATCGGAGTCATACCCCAGGGTGCATCGGTAACTACCCTAGGGGGTAGGGTATTTATTGATCACCAGCTAACCTGACGCATACCTTCGCATGCGATCTGTCGGTGATGGCTTTGGTTTTTTGGCACACTGTCGCGGTGATTGACCGCCACCGTACAGGAAACGACATGAAAAGCCCCGAGGATCACCGCCCCACCACCCCAAGCTACCGCGCCGAACACCAGCGTGATGTGGTCAACCGGCTCAAGCGCATTGAGGGGCAGGTTCGCGGACTGATCGACATGGTGGAATCTGGGCGTTCCTGCGAGGATGTGGCGCAACAGATGGCCGCCGCCCGCAAGGCCATGGACAAGGCGTTCTATCGCATGATGGCCTGCTCGGTGATGGAAGCCGTGACCGAATCGGCCAGCGAGGACGACGCGCTGCGCGAGGTCGAACGCTCGACCCGCATCCTCGAGAAGTACGCCTGATTCGAAGCGCAGGCATCAATTGCACCGCCATTGATCATCAATCGGCGGCGGTGCACGGCATAGGATGAGCGCCACACACACGGAGAACCCCATGGCACTCAAGCTCTACATCGGCAACAAGAACTACTCGTCCTGGTCCATGCGTCCCTGGGTCCTCATGACCCAGGCCGGCATTCCCTTCGAGGAAGTCATGGTGCGCTTCGACTCGTTCGACGCCGACTCGGCCTTCAAGCGGACGCTGCGCGGGGTCAGTCCCGTGGGCAAGGTACCGGTGCTGGTGGACGGCGATCTGGCGGTCTGGGACACCCTGGCCATTGCCGAATACCTGGCCGAGCGATTTCCCGACCGGCAGCTGTGGCCCGCCGACGCCAAGGCGCGCGCCCGTGCGCGCAGCATCTGCGCCGAAATGCACAGCGGTTTCACCGCCCTGCGCTCACACTGCCCCATGAACATCGAGGCCTCCCTGCCTGACATCGGCCGGCTGGTCTGGCGCGACCAGGCCGGCGTGCGGGCCGATGTGGCGCGCCTGTGCGGGATGTGGGGCGAGTTGCTGGCAGCCCAGGCCCCTCGCGCAGACGGTCTTTCGCCCCTGCTGTTCGGCGAGTTCAGCATCGCCGACGCCTTCTATGCCCCGGTCTGCATGCGGCTGCGTACCTACGCCCTGCCCCTGCCGGCCGACATTCAGGCCTACGTCGACCGCGTGGCCAACCTGCCGGGTGTTCAGGCCTGGATCGGGCAAGCACTGGCCGAGCAGGACTTCCTGGACTTCGAGGAACCCTACCGCCTGGGGCGCTGAACGGGGCATGAAGACCTATCTGGTGGGCGGTGCGGTGCGCGATGCCCTGCTCGATCGCGAGCAGGGGCGCCACAGCCATGTGGACCGGGACTGGGTGGTGGTGGGCGCGACCCCCGAATCCATGGCCAGCGAGGGCTTTGTGCCGGTCGGCCGTGACTTTCCGGTTTTCCTGCACCCGGTCACACGGGAGGAGTACGCCCTGGCCCGCACCGAGCGCAAGACCGCGCCGGGCTACCACGGATTCCACTTCCATACCGATCCGGGCGTCCGTCTGGAAGACGATTTGGCCCGGCGCGACCTCACGATCAACGCCATGGCCGTGCCCGCCAACCGGGCCGAGGCCTTTGATGTCACCGACATCATCGACCCTTTCCATGGCCGGCAAGATCTGCAGCGCCGCCTGCTGCGGCACGTGACCGACGCCTTCGCCGAGGATCCCGTGCGCATCCTGCGGGTGGCCCGCTTTGCCGCACGCTTTCCGGACTTTGGCGTGGCCCCCGAGACCCAGGCGCTGATGCAGCAGATGGTCGACGAAGGTGAGGTGGATCATCTGGTGCCCGAGCGTGTCTGGCAGGAACTGTCGCGCGGGCTGATGGAGCAGCAGCCCAGTCGCATGTTCGAGGTGCTGCGCAGTTGCGGCGCATTGAAGCGCCTGCTGCCCGAGGTGGAGCGACTGTGGGGCGTTCCCCAGCGGGCCGACTACCACCCCGAGGTGGACACCGGGGTGCACCTGATGATGGTACTGGACATGAGCGCGCAGTTGCAGGCACCGCTGGGGGTTCGTTTCGCCTGTCTCTGTCACGACCTGGGCAAAGGCACCACCCCGGCGGATGTGCTGCCCCGGCACATCGGCCACGAGGAGCGCAGCGCCCGACTGCTGCGCGGGCTTTGCGAGCGCTGGCGGGTGCCCCGCGACCTGCGCGAGCTGGCCGACGTGGTGGCTCGGGAACACGGCAACATCCACCGCAGCACAGGGCTGGGCGGCGCGGCCACCCTGCGCCTGCTGGAGCGCTGTGACGCGATCCGCCGACCGGAGCGATTCGAACAGATCCTGCAGGCGTGCGAATGCGATGCGCGAGGGCGGCTGGGCTTTGAATCGGCACCCTACCCGCAGGCAGACCGACTCCTGACCGCATTGTCGGCGGCGCTGAGGGTATCGACCGACGCACTGGCACGCCAGGTGACATCCCACGCCGAGGCGCAAGGCATGGATCCGGCCAAGGTGGGGCCCCGCATCGCGGCGGCCATCCATGGTGCGCGCAGCGAGGCCATCGACCGGGTCTTCGCCGGATAATCCGGGTCATGGCACAACTGCTGATTGCCGAAGACGACGAACTCCTGCGGGATGCGCTGCAGACCCAGCTGACTCAGGCCGGCCATGCGGTGGCCGTGGCCGAAGACGGCCAGGTGGCGCTGGACATGATGACCCGCTCAGCCTATGACGCCCTGGTGCTGGATCTGGGTTTGCCCAAGATCGACGGGCTGGAAGTGCTGCGGCGGCTGCGCGAGCGACTGCCTGCGCTGCCGGTGCTGGTGCTGACCGCGCGCGATGGTGTCGAGGACCGCGTGGCGGGCCTGAACGCCGGGGCAGACGACTACCTGACCAAGCCGTTCAGCCGGGAGGAACTGCTGGCCAGGTTGCAGGCCATCCTGCGCCGTTCCCGCCTGCCGGCCTATGGCCCTTCGCCGGCCGAGCCAATCCCATCAAGCGACGAGACGCTGCGTGTGGACCCCGAGCTGCCACGCGCCTGGCTGGGCAATGAGGTGATTGACCTGACACAGCGGGAATGGGAGCTGCTGGACCTGCTGGTCCGCCACACCGGACGGGTGGTCAGCCGGGATGACGTGCTCGCGGCCTGGCAGGCCGACGCGGGCGACGCCGGTGGGGTGGCGTCCAATGCACTGGAGGTATATGTGCACCGCCTTCGGCGCAAGCTGTCGGGCTCGCGCCTGAACATCCGCAACATCCGCGGTCTGGGCTACATGCTCGAGTCCGCCTGAAGCGATCCTTCATGGACCGGTCGCGCCCGTCGCTGCGCCGCAAACTGCTGTGGTGGCTGCTGCTGCCACAGCTGGTGTTGTGGGCCACCGGCGGTCTGCTGGCCTACCGGATCGCCCTGTCCTACGCCGAGAAGGCGATCGACCAGTCCCTGACGCAGTCGGTGCGCGCCCTGGCCCGGCAGGTCAAGCCCATCGGTTCCGGTCTGCTGATCGATTTTCCCCGAGCCGCGCAGGATGTGCTGGAGCAGGATCCCGATGACCGGATCAGCTACACCGTCTCTTCACCCCCCGGACAGTTCCTGCTGGGCAACCAGCGGCTACCCCAGCCCGAGGGCGAGCAGCCCGTTCGAAGCGTGCCCCTGCACTACACCGCCACCCTGGATGGCCGCGCCCTGCGCATGGTGGCCCTGGATCTGGACTACGGCGATGGCGATGTCCCCCAGGTGTTGCGGGTACAGGTGGGCAAGGGCATGGCGGAGCAGCAGCGGATTGCACGTGAGCTGATCGCCGACATGCTGGCCCCCCTGCTGGTGCTGGGCGCGCTGCTGAGCGTCCTTGTCTACGGCGGGGTTCGGCGCGGTCTGGCGCCGCTGACCCGGCTGACCGCTCAGCTGGAGAACCGGTCGGTCAACGCACTGCAGCCCATCGCCGCCACCGAGGCACCCCAGGAGGTCCATGCGCTGGTGACGGCACTCAACGATCTGCTGCGCGCCGTCGAACGCAGCGTGCTGCAGGAAAAGCGCTTCATCAACGACGCCGCCCACCAGCTCAGGACGCCGCTGGCCGGATTGATCAGCCAGGTCGAGTCCGCACAACAGGAGACCCAGGATCCCGCGCTGGTGCAACGCCTCGACAAGGTGCACCGGGGAGCGGTTCGCAGCGCCCACCTGGTCCACCAGTTGCTCACCCTGGCCCGCAGCGAGAGCCAGGTGTTGCGTGCGCCGCTGGATCTGGCCGCACTCGCCCGGGAGGTGGCCAGGGAATGGACACCGCGCGCCCTGGCGGCCGGCATGGATTTGGGCTACGAAGGCCTGGACCGCCTGCCGGTGTCGGCCGATGCGCTGCAGTTGCGCGAGGCGCTGGCCAACCTGATCGACAACGCCCTGCGCTACACCCCGGCCGGCACCAGCATCACCTTGCGGGTCGGCCAGGATCCGGATGGCAGTGCCGTGCTGGTGGTCGAAGACACCGGACCCGGGCTGCGGGCCGATGACATGGACCATGTGTTCCAGCGCTTCTGGCGTGGCAGCGAGCTGCCTGGTGGTTGCGGCCTGGGTCTGGCCATCGTGCAGGAAATCGCCCGGCGCCATGGCGGCGACGCCCGGGTCGAACAGATCGCACCGCAGGGCCTGCGGGTCGAGATACGGATCCGCTGATCAGGCCGCCAGCCGCTGGCCGCTGCGTGCGTCGAACCAGCTCGCGTGCGCGGCCTCCACCGCCAGCCCCACCCGTTCGCCCGGCTGCACCCGTACCTGGGGTGCGACGCGCACGGTCACATCCCCCGAGACGGTACTGACGACCACATAGGTATCTGCCCCGGTCGGCTCGACCACCGAGACTTCGCCCTTCCACGGCGCGCTGCCGTCCAGGCGGATGTGCTCGGGGCGCAAGCCCAGCGTGGCATGCGCCCCGGTGGCGGCAGGACATGGCAGATCCAGCTCGATACCCGCCAGTGCCACCGCACCGCCTTCCAGCACCTGGGTGTCCACCAGGTTCATGGTGGGCGAACCGATGAAGGTGGCCACATAGGTGTTGGCCGGCCGGTTATAGATGTCATCGGGGGTGCCCAGCTGCTGGAGGACACCGTCCTTCATCACCGCGATGCGGCTGCCGAGGGTCATCGCCTCGATCTGGTCGTGGGTGACATACACGCTCGTGATGCCGCTGGCCTGGTGCAGACGCTTGATTTCCGCTCGCATCTCGACCCGCAGCTTGGCATCCAGATTGGACAACGGCTCGTCAAACAGGAAGAGCTGCGGCTCCCGCGCCAGGGCTCGCCCCATTGCCACACGCTGGCGCTGCCCGCCCGACAGCTGGCTGGGCCGCCGGTCGAGCAGGTGCGTGATCTGCAGCATGGCCGCCACCTCCTGGATGCGCCGCTGCCGCTCGGCCTTGGGCACTTTGCGCATCTCCAGCGCGAAGCCGATGTTGTCGGCCACGTTCATCGTCGGGTAGAGGGCGTAGCTCTGAAACACCATCGCGATGTCGCGCTGCGCCGGTGGTACCCCGATCACGTTGCGTCCACCCAGATGGATGGCGCCCTCGGTGGGCTCTTCCAGCCCCGCGATGATGTTGAGCAGCGTGGACTTGCCGCAGCCGGACGGGCCCACCAGAATGAGGAATTCGCCGGGCGCCACATCGATGTCGATCTTCTTGAGGACCTCCACCGTGTGCTCACCCTTGCCGAAGCATTTGCGGACGCCGCGAATGTCGAGTGCCGATGCCATGAACATAACTCCTGATGCTTAACCTTTGACTGCGCCGGCGGTGAGCCCGCGCACGAAATAGCGACCTGCCAGCACGTACACCGCCACGGTCGGCAGCGCCGCAATCAGGGCAGCCGCCATGTCGACGTTGTAGGCCTTGACGCTGCTGGTGGTGTTGGCCAGGTTGTTGAGTCCTACCGTCACCGGCTTCGAGTCGGCCCCGCTGAACGCGACCCCGAACAGGAAATCGTTCCAGATCTGGGTGAACTGCCAGATGAGCGTGACCATCACGATGGGGGTGGACATCGGCAGGATGATGCGCAGGAAGATCTGCCAGAAGCCCGCACCGTCCAGGCGCGCCGCATTGAGCAACTCGCCTGGCACGGCCGCGTAGTAGTTGCGGAAGAACAGGGTCGTGCTGGGGAGGCCCGCCAGGCAGTGCACCAGGATGAGCCCGCCGATGGAACTGGAGATACCCAGCCATCCGAGCACCTGGCTCATGGGCAGCAGCACCACCTGAAAGGGCATGAACACGCCGAACAGCAGGAGACCGAAGAAGGTCTCCGAGCCCTTGAACTTCCACAGGCTGAGCACATAGCCATTGAGGGCACCCCAAGCCGTGGAGATGAGCACCGCAGGGATGGCCATCCACACCGAGTGCCAGAAGAAAGGGCGCAAGCCGCTGCAGTCCGCGCCGGTGCAGGCGCTGGACCAGGCTTCGCGCCAGGCGCTGACGTTGAGGCTGCCGGGCAAGCTCAGCAGGTTGCCATTGCGCAATTCATCGGCGTCCTTGAGGGAGGTGACCACCATCACGTACAGCGGCGCCAGGAAGAACGCCGCGCCCAGCAGGAGGACGCCCATCAGCAACACGCGGGCCACGTGATGGGACAGGGGTTTAGCGGTCATGGGGCTTGCTCCGCAGTTCGCTGTAGAGGTAGGGAACGACAATGGCCGCCACGGTCGCGAGCATGATCGTGGCACTGGCGGCCCCCAGCCCGATCTGTCCGCGGCTGAAGCTCATCGCGTACATGAAGGTCGCCGGCACGTCAGTGGCGTAGCCAGGACCGCCCGCCGTGAGCGCCATCACCAGGTCGAAGCTCTTGATCGACAGGTGGGCCAGCACCATCAGGGTGGAGAAAAACACCGGCCGCAGGGCAGGCAGCACGATGCGCCAGTAGATGCGGGGCAGCGAAGCACCGTCAATCTGGGCTGCCTTGATGATGCTGTCGTCGATACCGCGCAGACCCGCCAGAAACAGGGCCATGGCAAAGCCGGCCGATTGCCACACGCCCGCGATCACGACGCAGTAGATGGCCATGTCGGACTGCACCAGCCAGTCGAAGGTGAACGAGGTCCAGCCCAGGTCCTGCATCAGCTTCTGCAGGCCATCGCTGGGATTGAGGATCCATTTCCAGGCGGTGCCGGTCACCACGAAGGACAGGGCCATCGGGTAAAGATAGATCGTTCGGATGAAACCTTCGGCACGGACCTTCTGGTCCAGCAGGATGGCCAGCAGCACACCGAGCGCCATCGACAGGCCGACATACAGAACGCCGAACAGCGCCATGTTCCTGAGGGCGACCCACCAGCGGTCCATGTCGAACAGCCGCACGTACTGCTCCAGACCAACGAATTCGTAGTTGGGCAGCATGCGGGAAGCGGTGACCGACAGGACACCGTTCCACACCATGAAGCCATAGATGAAGGCCAGCCCCAGCACGAAGGCAGGCGCCAGCACCAGCTTGGGCAGCAGGTTGTCGAGGGATTTCATGGAGATTCCAGCGACGACCCCACCCGCCAGGATGGGGTCGTCTGAGACGCACCCGCGGGTGCTTACTGGGTGGTGGCGGCTTTGGCGATGTTCTTCATGCCATCGGCCACCGAGATCTTGTCGTTGTTCCAGAACTGGCTGACCGCGTCCTTGATGGCACCTTCGGCCGCCGGGCTCACCGCCATGCCGTGGGCCACCGAGGGGACCAGGCCGCCGGTGCGGGCGGTGTCGACGAAGTCCTTGCTCGAGAGCTTGGCGCAGTCATCGAACTTGTCCATCTTCATGCCCAGACGGACCGGGATCGAGCCCTTGTTCAGGTTGAAGACCTCCTGGAAGGCCGGGCTCATGATGGCTGCAGCCAGATCCGCCTGGGCTTTCTGGGCGCCGGCGTCCTTGAGCTTGTACATGGCGAACGAGTCGACGTTGAACGTGAATGCATTGGCGGTACCCGGTGCGGCGGCGCACAGGAAGTCCTTGCCCGGCACCTTGCCGGCCGCAATGAATTCACCCTTGGCCCAGTCGCCCATGAACTGGAAGCCGGCCTTGCCCTGCATGACCATGGCAGTGGCCAGATTCCAGTCGCGGCCCGGGGCAGCCGGGTCGGTGTAGGACTTGATCTTGCGGAAGGTCTCCAGCGACTTCTTCATGGTGTCGCTGTTCAAGGCCTTCTGATCGAGCTTGACCAGCGCGTCCTGATAGAACTTGGCGCCACCAACGCCCAGCACCACCGACTCGAACGTCGTGAAGTCCTGCCAGTTCTGGCCACCATGCGCAACGGGAATCAGGCCTGCGGCCTTGATCTTGTCGGCGGCCGCAAAAAACTCGTCGAAGGTCTTGGGCATGGCCGGCACGCCGGCCTTCTTGAGGACCTCGGGGCTGGCCCACAGCCAGTTGACGCGGTGCACGTTCACCGGGGCAGCCACGTAGTTGCCCTTGTACTTCATGACATTGGCGACGACCACGGGCAGGGAAGCGTCCCAGTTCTCGGCCTTGGCCACGGCATCCAGGTTGGCCAGCACGCCTTCGGCGGCCCATTCCTGGATGGCCGGCCCCTTGATCTGGGCGGCCGACGGCGGATTGCCCGACACCACGCGGCTCTTGAGCACGGTCATGGCGTTGTCGCCGCCACCCCCGGCCACCGCGAAGTCTTTCCAGGTGTGCCCTTTGGACTGCATCATCTTGCGCAACTCGGCCGCCGACTTGGCCTCGCCACCGGACGTCCAGTAGTGCAGCACTTCGACTTCGCCGGCCACGGCGCCAGACAGGGCGAACGCCGCCATGGCAGCGCTCAGCAGTTGGTTCAGTTTCATTGAGGGGTCTCCGAGTGGCCCGCAGGCCCGGTTGTGGATGGCCCGGCGCACTGCACGCCGAGTTCTTTAATTTTTCATTAATTAATTAAAAACAGCCATCCGTGGAAACCCTCAGACCTCGCCGATCTGTTCAGCTCAGGGCATCCAGCGCCCGGGATACCCCCATCAAAGCGGGAGATTGGCTGGAAGTGATCACCCACACCGGAATCGCCGACAGGAAGGTCTGAAACCGTCCCTTGGCCTCGAAGCGCTGGCGGAAAGAGGATCGCTCAAAAGCCGACCCCAGGCGGGGGACAATGCCCCCCCCGATGAAGACGCCGCCCCGCGCACCCAGCGTGAGGGCCAGGTTGCCCGCCACCGACCCGAGACAGGCACAGAAGATATCCAGCGCCTCCACCGCCTGCGCGTGCCTGCCCGCCAGCGCCGCCTCGGTGACCTCGGCCGCCGTGGCGATGCCGGCCCGATCCGCCGCGTCGGCTTCGCACAGCAGGTCAAAGGTGTCCAGCAAGCCTTGCCCGCTGGTCACCCGCTCGGCCGATGCGTGGCCGTAACGGCGCACCAGCCCATCCATCACCAGGCGCTCGCGCGGCGTTTGTGCCGGGAGCGTGACGTGCCCACCCTCACCTTCCAGGGGAATCCAGCCACCCCGTCCGTCGGGCAGCAAGCCGGACACCCCCAAACCGGTCCCGGCACCGACCAAGCCGATGGGCGCCCCTGGCTGGGCGATGCCACCACCCACCTGCCGCAGGTCAGCGGCCGGCAGCACGGGCAAGGCCAACGCCAGGGCCGTGAAGTCGTTGATCAGCCGCCAGGTCGAGAAGCCGAACTCGTCACACACCTGGCGCTGCGAGAAAGCCCAGTGGTGGTTGGTCATCCGGACCTCGTCACCGGTGACCGGGTTGGCGATCGCAATCGCGGCCGTGGTCGGTGCCGCCTGACCGATCAGGCGCAGGTAGGCATGGATGGCGGCCTGCAGCGACTCATGCTCGGCACAGCGAAGGACATGGACATCGGTGATGGGTGCGCCCAGCTCTCGCTGCCAGGCGAAACGGGCATTGGTGCCGCCCACATCGGCCAGCAGGCGGGGTTGGGGAGGGTTGGTTTTCATGAATGACCAGCCTGGAAGCAAGGCTGCTGAGGTCTCTGTTCGGACCGGATTATGCCGAACCCGTAACCAAGTTACATAAAGCCATGATGCCTGATCAGGCCGGGTTTCATGAAAAGTATCGCACCGTCAAGGTCGGAAACTCCCCCCGGGTTGGTATTCCGGCCCATGGTCTGGTACGGTAAAAAAGTGATTGAATCTGTCCGGCTTGAAAGTCGAAGACACGCCCTTTTTCTCGATTTCGATGGCACGTTGGCCGACATCGCGCCGCGTCCCGACGCCGTACGTCTGAGCAGCGAAGTCCCCCAGGTGCTGGCCGCACTGCAGCACAAGCTGGGCGGCGCCGTTGCGCTGGTGACGGGCCGGCCGATGAACGATGTTGACGCCCTGCTGGCCCCCCTGCGACTGGCGGCCGCGTATGAACATGGGGCAGTCCTTCGAACACGGGACGGCGAGGTTCTGCGCACCTCGGCTCCCGATCTGCACGAGGCGCTGGCGACGGCGCGTGTTCTTGTCCAGAAATACCCGGCTCTCTTGCTGGAAGAGAAGTCGTCCTCGATGGCGCTGCACTATCGGCAGGCACCGCAACTGGAGAAGATCTGTCTCCATGCGTTGGCCCCGATCGTGACGGGCCGCCCCGATCTGAAACTGCTGCACGGCAAAGCAGTGCTCGAGGTCAAATCGTCCCGTGTTCACAAAGGCACGGCCATCGCCGCCTTCATGCAGCAGCCGCCTTTTCGGGGCAGGGTTCCGGTGTTTGCAGGTGACGATGTCACCGATGAAGCAGGGTTCCTCGCCGTCAAGCAAATGGGCGGAGTGGGCATCAAGGTCGGTGATGGCCCCACCGCAGCCAAGGCCCGCCTGGCCAATCCCCAGGCTCTGCGTCAATGGCTGATCGACAACGCACGGAGGGAGCACACGTCATGAGCACAGGGAGCCTGAACCGAGGGCAGAACGGGACCTTTGCAGAGCCACCACCACAGAACCTGTCATTGGGCGTGATCGGCAACTGCGCCTTCAGCGCCCTGATCGATGAACGCGGTCAGGTCGTGTGGTGTTGTCTGCCCCGATTCGACGGGGATCCGGTCTTTCACTCGCTGCTGGGCGGAGAAGATGGCAACGGCAGCTTCGCCATCGACATCGAGGATCTGGAGCGGGCCCACCAGTACTACGAACCCAACACCGCCGTCCTGCGAACCGAGTTGTGGGATACGCGGGGACAAGGACTGCTGATCACCGACTTTGCACCGCGCTTCCAGTCCAGGGGACGCTTCTTCAGACCGATGATGATGGTGCGGCGCGTTCGTGCGTTGCAGGGGACGCCCCGCATACGCATCCGCCTGCGCCCCCGGTTCCACTGGGGCAGCGTCGCCCCGCTCATCACCTCGGGCAGCAACCACATCCGGTTCGTGGGCGACCAGCTGACCCTGCGGCTGCAGACCGACGCCCCCCTGTCCCATGTGCAATCGGGTCAACCGTTTCTGCTGACCCGGGAGCTGAATTTCCTGCTCGGGCCGGACGAAACGCTTGAGGGCGGCATCAGCGACACGGCCAGGAATTTCGAGCAGGAGACCATCGGCTACTGGCGCAGCTGGAGCCAGCGCCTGGCACTGCCCCTGGAATGGCAGGAGGCGGTCATCCGCGCGGCGATCACGCTCAAACTGTCCACTTTCGAAGACACGGGCGCGATCGTGGCCGCCATGACCACGAGCATTCCGGAGGCGCCCGACACTCAGCGCAACTGGGACTACCGCTATTGCTGGCTGCGTGATGCGTTCTTCGTGGTCAGGGCACTGAACAGTCTGGCCGAAGTCGGCACCATGGAGGACTACCTGAGCTGGTTGACCAACGCGGTGGAGGGCAGCAACGGCGGCCACGTCCAGCCCCTGTTCGGCATCGGACTGGAGCGAGACCTGCCTGAGCGCATCTGCGAAAATCTGCCCGGCTATCGCGGCATGGGCCCGGTACGCATCGGCAACCAGGCTTTCGAACACTTCCAGCACGATGTCTACGGCAACATCGTGCTGGGTGCTGCGCAGGCGTTCCACGACAAACGCCTGCTGCACCCGGCCGGTCTGCCGGAGTTCAAGCGCCTGGAGGTGGCCGGTGAGCGGGCGGTACAGGTCTTCGATCAACCCGACGCAGGCATGTGGGAGCTGCGCACGCGCGCGCGCGTCCACACGTCGTCGGCGCTGATGTGCTGGGCCGCCTGTGACCGGCTGGCCAAGATTGCAGCCGGCCTGCAGCAAACGGAAAGGGCTGCCTACTGGCAGCAGCACGCCCGAGCCATGCGTGAGCGCATCCTGCGCGAGGCCTGGTCGGAGGAGCGCAAGGCGTTCGCCGAGAGTTTCGGTGGCCGGGACCTGGACGCCAGCGTGCTGCTCATGGCCGAAGTCGGCTTCATCGATCCCATGGACCCCAGGTTCGTCGCCACGCTGGACGCGCTCGAAAAGAACCTTTGCGATGGTCCCTACATGCGGCGATATGAAGCCGCCGATGATTTCGGCAAACCGGAAACCGCGTTCAACATCTGCACGTTCTGGCGCATCGATGCACTGGCTCGTGTCGGCAGGGTCGAGGAAGCCCGCGCCATCTTCGAAACGATGCTGCGGGCGCGCAACGGGCTGGGTCTTCTGTCGGAGGACACCCACGCCAGCACGGGCGAGATGTGGGGCAATTTCCCTCAAACCTACTCGATGGTGGGCATCATCAATGCAGCCGTGCGGTTGTCGGCCCCCTGGGACACGGTGATCTGATGGGCCGGCTGGTCGTTGTCTCCAACCGCGTGGCCGATCCTCGCAAGAGCGCTTCAGGCGGGCTGGCCGTTGCCCTGGGGCAGGCACTGGAGTCCACCGGGGGCCTCTGGTTCGGCTGGAGTGGCCGCGTCGCAGCGCCTGGCGAGGCGGAAGCAGGACGGCTGCACACGCAGATGGCTGGCAGGGTCCAGCTGGTCACCATGGACCTGTCGCCCACCGATCACGACAGCTACTACCTCGGTTACAGCAATGGTGTCCTCTGGCCGGTCTTTCACTACCGACTGGACCTGGCCAATTTCGATGGTGGCCACATTGGCGGCTACCAGAGGGTCAACCGGAGGTTCGCCCACCAGTTGGCCGCGCTGCTCAGACCGGACGATGTCGTCTGGGTTCACGACTATCACCTGATCCCTCTGGCCGCCGAGCTCAGGGCCATGGGCTGTCGCCAGCGAATGGGGTTTTTCCTGCACATTCCTCTGCCGCCGCCCCTGATCCTGGCGGCCATCCCGGAGCACGACTGGCTCATGCGATCACTTTTCGCTTATGACCTGGTCGGGTTCCAGAGCGAAGTGGATCTGGCTCACTTCTCGCGCTACGTGCGCACCGAAGCCGACGCGCAGGTCCAGGGACCCAATGCCTTCCGCGCCTTTGGCAAAACCGTGCATGCCGCCAGCTTTCCCATCGGGATCGATGTGGATGAGTTCCAGGCCCTGGGGCGGGCTGCCGACGCGCAGGACCTGTACCACCAGATGCGCGAAGAGTACTCGCGCCGGCGCCTGCTGCTGGGTGTCGAGCGCATGGACTACTCCAAGGGCTTGCCGCAGCGCCTGAAGGCGTTCCGCCAGCTCCTTCAGTCTTACCCGGAGAACCGCGGAAGCGCCACCCTGATCCAGATCGCTGCGCCCAGCCGGGAGTCGGTGGATGCCTACGCGTCGCTGCGTCAGGAGCTCGAGAGTCTGAGCGGTCAGATCAACAGCAACTTCGGCGAACTCGACTGGATGCCGGTGCGCTACATCCACCGCAACGTGGCCCGAAAACGCCTGCCAGGTCTCTACCGCGCCGCCAGTGTGGCCCTGGTCACCCCGCTGCGCGATGGCATGAACCTGGTGGCCAAGGAATATGTGGCGGCGCAGGATCCGGACGACCCCGGGGTGCTGGTGCTCTCGCGCTTTGCCGGTGCGGCCGAGCAGATGACCGAGGCGCTGCTGGTCAATCCGTACGACGCCACCCGCACCGCCGAGGCCATGCAGAGCGCGTTGAGGATGCCGCTGGAGGAGCGCCGCCGCCGCCACGCTGCCCTTCTCGAGGGCATCCGGACCCAGGATGTTCACTGGTGGCGCCAGCAATTCCTGGACACCCTGGCGTCGATCCAGACGCACTGAGTACCATGTCAGCGGGCAGGCGACCGGCCGTGCCGCATCGGATCAGAAAGCCGCAGAAGACAACTGGGCGCGCACCCAGCGCACGATGTCGGCCGCGCCCATTGCGCCGGCCTGCCGGGCCACCTCGCGACCGCCAACAAACAGCGCCATCGTCGGAATGCTGCGGATCTGGTGCCGGGCGGCGAGCTGCTGGGCCTCTTCGGTGTTGAGCTTGGCCAGCCGGACCTGTGGCTCCAGCTGGCGGGCCGCCGCCTCGAACTGGGGCGCCATCATCCGGCAGGGACCGCACCAGGGGGCCCAGAAATCCACCAACACGGGCAGGTGCGAGCGTCCGATGTGCCGATCGAAACTGGACTCATCCAGCTCGACCGGATGCCCGTCGAACAACGCGCGATGACACTTGCCACAGTCGGGCGCCTTGCCCAGATCGGCCGGCGCGACGCGGTTGGTGGTGTGACAGTGGGGGCAGACGATGTGCAGCGCGTCAGTGGACATTCAAAGGCTCCGTGATGCTATGTCCCCGATGTGGGGGTTCGCCGGCATTCTTCAAGACACTCCCAGGAGTACCTTGTCGGTCAGACGATCTGGCTGATCAGGCTGGCGACAAAACTCAGCAGGATGGTGGTGGTCAGGGGAATGAACCACTCCCGACCGAAGGCCTTGAAGCGGAAATCGCCGGGCAGCTTGCCGAAGCCCAGTTTGTGCAGCAGCGGCGTGAACCAGCTGATCAGCAACAGAGCCAGGAAGATGACGATCATCCAGCGGATCATGGCGCGATCAGGTCTCGTGTCACAGTCGGTGGGAACGGTCGCCGACCGCGAACCCCGACGGCAGCCACTCGCGCCCGGATGCATCGGGGCCGATGGCCAGCACCTTGAACAGCTCGCCCATCTCGTGCTCGTTCACCAGCTTCTGCATCATGGCGTTTTCCCTTGGCCCGGCCTCTTTCGCCAGGTCCAGCAGCCCGACGTTGAGCAGGAAGCGCCCCTGAGAGGTGTACCCCAGCACCGACAGCCCGGACGACTGGGCGGTCAAGGCAATGCCTGTGAAGTTCACGTGGGCCGTGATGTCCTTGAGGCCCAGATCGGCCAGCGGGTCATCGTCGCGGCGATGTCCGCGGTGGCAGGTCAACGTGCCCATGTGTCGTTGCGGGTGGTAGTACTCAGCCTCGGGGAATCCGTAGTCGATGAAGAAGCCTGCGCCGTGCTGCCAGTGATCGGCCAGGGTGCGGATGAAGGCCTCGGCCTGGGGATGGATCTCGGTCAGGTAATCGTGGGTGCCGTCGACCTCCAGCGGTGGCCGCAGGTCGGTCGGCTTGTCCACCCAGATCAGGCCACCGACGGCATCGAGCGACACGCCCCGCTCATGCCAAAGCCCACCCCGTCGCGCCAGCAGTTGGACCGGCATGGCGTCCAGGACCTCGTTGCCCAGCAGCACCCCGTCAAAGGCTTCAGGCAGACGGTCTGCCCAGCGCACGCAAGCCGCATGCCGTGCCAGCGTGGCCTGCTGGCGCTCACGCAGGCTGCCCGACAGGTCGACGATGGTGTACTGACGCGGTGTCCGCCCGATGGCCTGCAGGCCGTCTAGCACCTGCAACGCCAGGGCACCGCTGCCGGCACCGAACTCCCAGACCTCGTCGGTGCCCGTGGCCTCCAGCGCCTCGGCCACCTGGCGGGCCAGGGTGTGCCCGAACAGCGGCGTGAGCTCGGGCGCCGTCACGAAATCGCTCCCCCGGCCATCGCTGCCCGACGGCATCCGTCCGAACTTGGGCGTCGCATTGGCGTAGTAGCCCAGACCTGGCTCATACAGGGCCATGGCCATGAAGCGGTCGAAGGGCAACCAGCCGCCCGACGCACGGACAGCCCCACTCACCCGCGCCAGCAGGGCGCTCGGTACACTTGCAGGTTCGCCCGCGATGTCATCGGGCGCCTGGCCCAGAGCTTCCGTTTTCACCCCGCCATTGTCCTCCATGCCATCCCCAACCGTATCCCGGGACTCACGCACCGTGCTCGTCACCGGCGCCGGCAAACGCCTGGGACGTGAGATCGCGCTCACGCTGGCGCGGGCCGGCTGGATTGTGGCGGTGCACCACCGCCAGTCGGCCGAGGACGCCCGCCAGACCGCTGCCGATTGCGACGCCCTGACCGGCCGGGCCGCCAGCGCAAGACCCTTCTACGCCGACCTGGCCAGCGAACCGGATGTGAGAGCCCTGGTGCCGGCGGTGGTGGCGAGCTTCGGCCAGCTGGATGCGGTGGTCAACAGCGCGTCCCTGTTCGAGCACGACGAAGCGGCCAGCTTCGGCTTCGAGGCCATGGAGAAGCACCTGCGCAGCAACACGGGCGCCCCCGTCCTGCTGGCCCAGGCGCTGGCCGAGCATCTGGACACCAGCGGCGGTTCACGTGACGGCGCCGTGGTGAACCTGCTGGACCAGAAGCTCTGGAACCTCAACCCCGACTTTTTCAGCTACACCCTGTCCAAGGCGGCGCTGGAAGCGGCCACCAACATGCTGGCCCTGGCCCTGGCGCCCCGGGTGCGCGTGGTGGGGGTGGCACCGGGTCTGACCCTGACCAGCCACATGCTGTCGGACGACAAGTTCCAGGCACTGCACCGCCAGTCGCCTCTGGGGCGTTCATCCACACCTGACGACGTGGCGGCCACTGTCGCGTTCGCCCTGCAGAACCGGTCCATCACCGGCACCACGCTGCTGGTCGATGGTGGTCAGCACCTGATGCGCTTCGAGCGCGATTTTTCCCTGATGTGAGGCGAGAAGCCCATGACTGCCCCCCACTCTGCCGGCACCCAGATCCTGACCCTGACCGGTCTCCGTTTCGACGCCAACCTGGGCATCCTCGACCACGAGAAGACCGCGCCGCAGCCAATCCAGGTGGACGCCGAACTCAACCAGGGCACGCAGCCCTTGCTGCCGCACGACGACGACATCAGCCATGTGCTGGACTACCGCAAGGTGCGCCAGATCATCATCGATGAATGCACCGCCGAGCACGTGAACCTGCTCGAGAGCCTGATCGGCAAACTCACGCGGCGCCTGATGCAGCTGCCCGGCGTGATCGGCGTGCGGGTGAAGATCGCCAAGCTTGAAATTTTTGACGACTGCGAAGTCGCGATCCGCATGGAAAGCGGCCAGTGGTGAGCACCATGACCCCAGAGAAACTAGCCTTCGAGAACAAGAAACTGGAAAAGCGCCTGTGCCGAGAAGTTGGCCGCGCGATCGTGGACTACAACATGATCGAGGAAGGTGACCGGGTGATGGTCTGCCTCTCGGGCGGCAAGGACAGTTACGGCCTGCTCGATATCCTGATGAAGCTGCAGGCGCGCGCGCCGGTGAACTTCGAACTGATCGCGGTCAACCTCGACCAGAAGCAGCCCGGTTTTCCCGACCATATCCTGCCCGAGTACCTGTCCAAGCTGGGCATCCGGTACCACATCGAGACGCAGGACACCTACTCCATTGTCAAGAAGAACATTCCCGAAGGCAAGACGATGTGCAGCCTGTGCAGCCGGCTGCGGCGCGGCATTCTCTACCGGGTGGCCAAGGAACTGGGCGCCACCAAGATCGCCCTGGGTCACCACCGCGACGACATGCTGCAGACCCTGTTCCTGAACATGTTCTTCGGCGGCAAGCTCAAGGGCATGCCCGCCAAGCTGGTCAGCGACAACGGCGAGTTCATGGTGATCCGCCCGCTGGCCTACGTGCCCGAGAAGGACCTGATCCGCTGGGCCGAGCATCGGCAGTTCCCCATCATCCCCTGCACCCTCTGCGGCAGCCAGGAGAACCTGCAGCGCAAGCAGGTGGGCAACCTGCTGCGCGACTGGGACAAGCAGTTCCCCGGGCGGCTGGAGAACATGCTGCACGCCCTGCAGAACGTGGTGCCCAGCCACCTGATGGACCGCTCGCTCTATCCGTTCCAGACGCTCAAGACCACCGGGGTGGAGAGCGAGGACGGCGACAAGGCGTTCGACGAGGAAGAGATCGAAGCCCCGGCACGCGTGGACGAGGAAGGGAACGAGGTGCAGCCTTCGCGGGTCATACCGATTGCCATGTCCTGATCCGACGAGGAACCCATGACCCCGATTGCCCGCAACCGCTTTGTTTCGATCCTGCTGCTGGCCAGCGCCCTGGTGCTCGGTGGTTGTGCCAGCGTGCTGCGGGTGGACAACCAGGTCGAGAGTTTCGCCAGCTGGGACAGCGGCCAGGGGGCGCCTGCCGCGCCACAGTACTACCTGTTCGAACGCCTGCCCTCCCAGCGGGAAGGTCCAGCCGCCAAGGCCCAGACCGAACTGGAGCAATGGACGATCGACAGCCTGGCCGCACTGGGCTGGCGCGTGGCCGGCACCGACGATCCGGCACCGGCCTGGCGCGTGCAGGTTCAGGCCAGCAGCGTGCGCCTGCCCTATGCCCCCTGGGAAGAGCCGCGCGACGGATTCTGGAGCGGCGTGGGCATCTACGGCAGCCGGGGTGGCTGGGGCGTCGGCGGACGTTTTGGCTGGCCGATGTACCCCTACCACACGACGCCCTACTACCAGCGACAGGTGTCGCTGGTGGTGCGTGATGCGGCCACCGGCCGCGTCGTCTATGAGACCAGCGCGGCCCACGACGGTCGCTGGAACAGCACGCCCGAGCTGTGGAAAGCCATCATCCGGGCAGCCCTGTCCGAATTCCCGGTACCGCGCCCCGGCAGTCGCCAGGTCAACATCGACCTGCCGCGCTGAGTCTGCCGGAAGGCGCTCAGTCGGCGGGCAAGAGGCTGCGAACCGCCTCGACCAGGTCATCGACCCGGTCCTGCTTGGCCAGCACTTCGTGCACACCGCACAACCGGGCCTGCTCTCGAAGTTCGTCGCTCACATATCCCGACATGATGGCCACCCGCAAGCCGGGACGGATCTGCGCCACCTCGCGAGCCACATCGATGCCGCTGAGGCCCGGCATGTTCTGGTCGGTGACCAGCAGGTCCACCCGGTCCCCGTTGGCCGCCAGCCAGGCCAGCGCCAGCTCCCCCGACAGGAAGGTGGTCACCCGATAGCCTTGCTTGCCCAGCATGCGGGAGGCCAGGAACAGCATCGCCTCGTAGTCGTCCACATAGACGATGTGCCGGTTCGCACAGGTGTCGGCTTGGGGGATGACCGCCTCGACCATGGTCGCCCCCTGTGCCGGTGCATCGGTCCCGCCGGCCACAGGAAAATACAGATCGAACCGGGTTCCCTCCCCCAGCTGGCTGTGCACGTCAATGCCCCCCTGGTGCGCAGTCACAATGCCGTGCACGACCGACAGCCCCAGTCCGGTGCCCTCACCGGCTGGCTTGGTGGTGTAGAACGGCTCGAAAATGCGGTGCAGATGCTCGGGAGCGATCCCCTGACCGCTGTCGGCCACACTCAGGCACGCGTAGCGCCCCGGCGCCAGGCGCCCACCCGTTGACAGGCTCTCTTCCTGCGCCACATCACAGGTCTTCAACAACACGGTGATCTCACCCCCGCGTCCCCGCATGGCCTGCCAGGCATTGGTACACAGGTTCATCACCACCTGCTGGATCTGGGTACTGTCGGCCCGCACCATCGGTCCCGTGACAGGCATCCGCGTGTTCAGACGGACCCCGGCCGGCAACAGCGAACGCATGAGGTTCAGCGCTTCCTCGACCAGGGGACCCAGGGCCTGCTGTTCCATGGTGGGGGACTGTCGGCGACTGAAGGCCAGGATCTGCTGCACCAGCTGCCTGGCCCTCAGGGCCGCCCGCTGGATCTCGGCCAGACTCTCCTGCGCCAGGTGGCCGTCCCCCACGTCTTCCCGGGCCAGGGACAGGTTGCCCAGAATGGCGGCCAGCAGGTTGTTGAAATCGTGCGCCACCCCGCCCGCCAGGGTGCCGATGGCCTCCATCTTCTGCGACTCCCGAAGTTGGCCCTCCAGCTGCTGGCGGCGCATCTCGGCTTCCTTGAGCTCGGTGATGTCTGTGTGGGTACCGACCATGCGCAACGGTTTGCCGCCCACATCCCGGCTGATGACCATGCCCCGGGTCAGTACCCATTTCCAGGCACCGCCCTTGCACTGGACCCGATGCTCATTGCGGTAGATCGGCGTGCGGCCTTCGAAATGGTCCAAGCGGTCGCGCAGCATCTGCTCGCGGTCCTCGGGATGGGTCCGCTGGTCCAGCGCCTCGGCCAGGCGAGGCAGTTCGTCCTCGTTGAACCCGTACATGGCCAGCATGCTGGCGGAGAGGTATTCCTCTCCGGTGGCCAGGTTCCAGTCCCAGACACCGTCGCCCGCACTCTCCAGGGCCAGTTTCCAACGTGCCTCGGTCTCTCGCAAGGCGACTTCCGCCTCACGCTGCTCGGTGATGTCCAGCAGCACGCCCACGCGCAGCACGCCGGTCTCGTCGCTGCTCACCGATGTCGAGCGCCGCAGGATCCAGCGGATCTGCCCATCGGGTCGCACAATGCGGAATTCGCCGCCCAGGTCCTCATGGCCCCGGCGCATCAGGTCGATGTCACGCTCCAGCTGATCCTGGTCGGCAGGGTGCCGGTACCGGCGGATCAGGTCGGGATCACGAAGCAGATCACCGGGCTCGAAGCCATAGATGTCCCGCACCCCATCGCTGACAAACCGGTACTGACGCCGGCCATCCGGTGCAATGTGCACGGCAAACACCATGCCCGGCACCTGCGACGCCACCTGGCGCATCTGCTCCTCACTGCGTTGCAACGCCTCGCGGGAGTGTACCTGTTCGGTGATGTCTTCGACCGTCCCTTCGTAGTACAGGGGCTGCCCCTGCGCGTCCCGCACCAGATGGGCGTTCTCGCTCACCCAGCGCTTGAGGCCCGTCCCGTGTTGCTGGACCGCAGACACGAGTCCCCGGACCTGGCCATGCATGGCCAGTTGCTGCTGGAAGTGCTGGCGCCTTCCTGGGTCCAGGTACCAGTCGCCCGCCAACCTGTTCACGTCCGCAAGAAAATCCGCCTCCGTCGCAAACCCGTTGAGCCTGACCAGCGCCGGATTGGCGTGCAGCATCGTGCCATCGGGTGCACAGCGGTAGGCACCGATCGGCAGGAAGGTGAACAGCGTGCCGAAGCCCTGATCGGCCGGTGGCGCAGATGGCGTCATGGACCCATTGTGGCCCAGCCCACCGCAGTGCGAAAGCCCTTGCTGCGCGGGTTTCCCGCGATAATTTCACGGCTCGGGCGAACAACTGCCTGCGTGCCGCCCATTTTCACCGCCCACTCCCGTCAGGACCCGACCGTGCAAGTCACCCGCATTCTGGCCGTGCGTCACGGCGAGACCGCCTGGAACCGCGACACCCGCATCCAGGGCCACACCGACATCGACTTGAACGACCAGGGTCGCCTGCAGGCCCGGCGACTGGCGCTGGCCCTGCGGGACGAATCCCTGGCCGCCATCTATGCCAGCGACCTCAGCCGTGCCCGCGCGACCGCCCAGGCCGTGGCCGACCTGCAGGGACAGGCTGTCCAGACCCACCCCGGGCTGAGGGAAAGAAGATTCGGCCGCTTCGAGGGGCTGACTTGGGCCGAGATCGAGGCACAGCACCCCGAAGAGGCTCTGGCCTGGCGCAAGCGCCATCCGGAATTCGCGCCGCCGGGAGGGGAGTCACTGTTGCAACTGCGCGAGCGCATTGTGAGCACTGTTCAGGCGCTGGCGTCACGCCATGCCGGCGAGCAGGTCATGATCGTGGCCCACGGGGGCGTGCTCGACATCCTCTACCGCGCCTCGACCCGGCTGGATCTGCAGGCGCCCCGCACCTGGGAACTGCCCAACACGGCCGTCAACCGCCTGCTCTGGAGCCCCGAAGGACTGAGCCTGGTGGGCTGGGCTGACACCACACACCTCCAGGACGCCGGGCTGGACGAACAGAGCGCCTAAGGAGGACGGACGCCTATCAGGGTTGTTGCCGAGCCCCATCGGTACCACCGCGAACCACAATGCGCGGATGACGTCCAGCCAGATCATCGTGCTGGCGACCCCGGTCTTCCTGCTGCTCATCGGACTGGAGTTCGCCATCGGCCGCGCGCGCGGCCACAACACCTACCGCCTGCCCGATGCCATCACCAGCATTGGCTTGGGCATGCTCAGCCAGATCAGCGCCGTGTTCACCCGGCTGCTGCGGGTGGGCATCTACACCGCCATCTTCAGCACCGTGGCGATCTTTCCTGATGCCGCGCTGTGGAACCACTGGACCGGCTGGCTGCTGGCCCTGCTGTTCTACGACTTCTGCTACTACTGGCACCACCGCCTGGGACACGAAAGTGCCGTGTTCTGGGCGGCCCATGTGGTGCACCACCAGAGCGAGGACTACAACCTCTCGACCGCGCTGCGCCAGACCAGCAGCGGCGCCTTGCTGGGCTGGATCTTCTACGTGCCGATGGCGGTGGTGGGGGTGCCTCCCTTGGTGTTTGCCGTGGTCGCGCTGGTCGACCTGCTCTACCAGTACTGGATCCACACCCAGCAGATCGGCCGGCTGGGCTGGTTCGACCGGGTCTTTGCGTCGCCTTCGAACCACCGGGTCCACCATGCGGTCAACGACGCCTACCTGGACAAGAACTACGGCGGTATCCTGATCTTGTGGGACCGACTGTTCGGCACCTTCACCGACGAGGATCCCACCAACCCCTGCGTCTACGGCACCCGCAAGCCGCTGCGCAGCTGGGACCCGCTGTGGGCCAACCTGGAGGTGTACGCGGCACTGGCACGGGACAGCTGGCGCACCCGCCGTCGGGGCGACAAGCTGCGCGTGTGGTTCAAGCCACCTGGCTGGCGGCCCGCCGATCTGGCTGCGGTCGAACCCGCCACGCCTTTCGAACCGGCCCGTCTGCAGCGCTTCGAAACGCCCATGGCGCCCGGCCTGCAATGGTTCTCGGCCCTCCAGTTCCTCGCCCTGCTGGGCGGCGTGGCGCTGTTCCTCTGGCACGCCGAAAACTGGCCGCTGTCGCGCAGCGCCGTCTGGTTCGGTGTGTTGCTGGCCGGCCTCTGGGCAGTGGGGGCCGTCATGCAGGGCCGCCTGCTGCCGCTGGAGGCTCTGGTCATCGAGGCCGGGGCGCTGTCGATGGCGGCCGCGGCCGACGGTTGGCGCGAGGCCCACCTGTTCTTCAAACCCGCCGCCATGGTGCTGGCCCTGCTGCTGGTCGCCCAGGCCTGGGGCTCGGGTCGCCTGCGAGGAGCCGCAGCCCTCTGGCTGGGTCTGGCCCTGGCCGGTTCGCTGGCCGGCGATGTGTTTCTGATGCTTGAAGGCCTGTTCATCCCCGGCCTGGTGGCCTTCCTGCTGGCTCACCTGGCCTACATCGTCCTGTTTGGCCAAGGCGTGTCCTGGTGGTCATCGCGCGGAATTCTGGTGCTGGCCCTCGGGTACGCCCTGGTGATGGTGATCGTGCTCTGGGCGGGGGGGCTACCCGGCGCCCTGCGAGTACCGGTGGCGATCTATGCAACCGTCATCGCGCTGATGGCCGCACAGGCGCTCGGGCGCGCCCTGCAGCTCCGTGACACCGCGTCCTGGCTCGTCGCTGCCGGGGCCATCGCCTTTGTGATCAGCGACACCCTGCTGGCCGTCAACCGTTTCCTCACGCCCCTGTCGGCCTCCCCGGTCTGGGTGCTGTCGACCTACTACGCCGCGCAGTGCCTGATCGTCGGGGGCATACTGCGCAGCGAGCGGGTCAAAAGAGCCGTTCAGGCCCCGAACAACCCGCCCTCGGCTGCGGGCGGCGCCACACCCAGGTGACGGTAGGCCGCCAGCGTGGCGGTGCGCCCGCGCGGCGTGCGCTGCAGGTAGCCCTGCTGGATCAGGTAGGGCTCGATCACGTCCTCGATGGTGTCGCGCTCCTCGCCGATGCTCGCTGCAATGTTGTCCAACCCCACGGGGCCGCCGTCAAAGCGGTGGATCACCGCCTCCAGGAGCTTGCGATCCATCAGGTCGAAGCCTTCGGGGTCCACATCCAGCATCGTCAGTGCGCGGCCCGCGATGTCGGCCGTGATGCGGCCATCGCCCTTCACATCGGCAAAGTCACGCACGCGGCGCAACAGGCGGTTCGCAATGCGGGGCGTGCCCCGGCTGCGGCGCGCAATCTCGAACGCGCCTTCGGCGTCGATGGGCGCGTTCAGCAGGCCGGCGCTGCGGGTGACGATGCGCTGCAGCTCGGCCGGGGTGTAGAACTCGAGCCGGGCCACGATGCCAAAGCGATCGCGCAGCGGATTGGTCAGCATGCCGGCACGGGTGGTGGCACCCACCAGGGTGAAGGGCTGCAGGTCCAGCTTGATGCTGCGCGCCGCCGGCCCTTCGCCGATCATGATGTCGATCTGGTAGTCCTCCAGCGCGGGATAGAGGATCTCCTCCACCACCGGTGAAAGGCGGTGAATCTCGTCGATGAACAGCACGTCGTTCGGTTCGAGGTTGGTCAGCAGTGCCGCCAGGTCCTTGGGCTTTTCCAGCACCGGTCCGCTGGTCTGGCGCAGGTTCACGCCCAGTTCCTGGGCGATGATGTGACTCAGCGTGGTCTTGCCCAGGCCCGGCGGGCCGAACAGCAGCACATGGTCCAACGCCTCGGCGCGCTTCTTGGCCGCGCCGATGAAGATCTCCAGCTGCTCGCGCACCTTTTGCTGGCCCACGTATTCGTCCAGCAGCTTGGGTCGCAGGGCACGCTCGATGGCCTCCTCCTTGGGCGAATAGGCCACGGGAGACACCACCCGCGGAGCGGGCGCAAAGTCATCGGTCTGGATGGTCACAGGCGTCGGTCTTTCACTGATGCAGGGATCGGCGATGACTATACCTTCACGCGTGAATCACCGCGAAAGTTCTCAAGCGCTTGGTGAACGCAACCCCGGCACCTCGACCGGACGAGGACCGGGCATCTTTTGCGCTGGCCCGTGCGTTAGCGCTTCCTCAACACAAGAAAGATGGACGAACCGTAGCCGGTACCTGGGCAGAAACGCTCAAGACTCGTCAGTCGGTACAGCAGAGCATTCACCCAATCAGGAGGCATGCGCACATCCGACACGACGACATCGGATGAGGACCCCAACCGCATCCGCTGTGCGGTCCGTGCAGCAAAGATCAGTGGCGACAAGAGCATGGGCCAGCTTTGATGGCCAACGATGTCCCAACTGGCCGTTTCAGCGAGGCGGGCGACATCTTCCGGCTCAAACCGGCGCGAAATGCCCACCGCGCGATCATGCATCCCGGAGAACGCCGCGCGCGCCGGCAGATTCATGATCAGAACACCCCCTGTGTGCAGGCGATCGTGACACGTCCGGACAAACGCCTCTTGTTCTTTGTCCCCGAGAAAGTAGAGGCTGTCGTTCGAGACGATCACATCAAAGACCACCGTCGGAAAGACGCGGGACAAGTCACGCAGATCAGCCTGCACCACATCGAGGTTACCGGCGCGGGCGCGGGCCACCGCAGTGGGGGACAGATCAAATCCATGCAACTGATCGTGACCGTCACCCTTGAGCTTGAGCAGCAGTCCGCCAGTTCCGCAGGCAGCGTCCAGGATCCGGGGTGACTTTGCAGCAAAGAAATCGGCAATCGTTCGCAGGCAACGGTCGTGCAGGTTGCGGTACCACCAGTGGTCCCGCTCGCACTCGGCCATCTTGCGGTACTCGTCCTCCCGGTCCAGCATGTCTGATTCAGGCAGTTCGTTTGAACACCACGTGCCGCTGCATCAGGAAACTGGTCAGCACGATGACGACATGGATCAGCAACTGTCCCAGAATGGGCCCCAGCAAACCGCTTTCCACCAGCATCATCAACATGATGCTGTTGAGCGCAAAGACAAGCACGTAGGTCATGACGTACTTGGGCAAGGTGTGGCGCGCCTCGGAGGCATCCGAAAACGTCCAGAACCGGCTGAGCGCATAACCGATGAAAGTGCACACCGCGTATTCGATGGCCAAGGCAGCCCGATAGTCCATGCCCAGCTGCACACAGGCGATGAACAGGAGGTACCCCAGACCGGTGTTGAAAGCGCCCGCCACGACAAAGCGCCAGAAGCGCTTCATGAAAGTTCGCTCACCGCACGGTTGACCGCATCGATCACCAATTGGGCACGTTCACGACCCAGCTCCGGGTACATGGGCAGAGACAGCACCTCTCGCGCCAGCATCTCGGTCACCGGAAGGCTCCCTTCACCCATGCCCATCCACTCATACCCGGGCATCCGGTGAATGGGGTGCGGATAGTGGATGCCTGTGCCGACCCCCATGCTGGACAGCGCCGCCCTCAGGCGGTCCCGCTGGGATGATCGAACCACGTAGAGGTGATAGGCATGATCGACACCTTGGTTGGGCACCATTCGCTGCAGCTGCCCGGGCAGCGACTCGTCGTACCAGGTGGCGATTTCACGCCGACGGTTCACCCAGTCCGCCAGGTGCGGCAGCTTGACGTTGAGCACCGCCGCCTGCAATTCGTCCAGACGGGAGTTGAGCCCCTCGCGTACAGAGCAGTAGGTCTGCTCGAAGCCATACATCCGGACCTTCTTGCACTCGGCAATCAGCTTCTCGTCGTGGCTGGCACACAGCCCGCCGTCCCCGTACGCACCCAGGTTCTTGGTCGGATAGAAGGAAAACGCGGAGGCATCCCCGAGCGTGCCTGCCATCTGTCCATTGAGCCTGGCGCCATGGGACTGGGCGCAGTCTTCAATGATCCTGATCGACCTGTCTCCCAGCAGGCGGCGCAAGGCGGGAATGTCCACCATGTTGCCGAACAGGTGCACAGCAATAACCGCCCGGGTGGAGGGGGTGATGTGCTGTTCGAGCTGTCCGAGATCCATGAGGGCGGTCCTGGGGTCCACATCGCAGAAGACCGGTGTGGCACCAGCCAGACGAATGGCACTGACCGTCGGAACCGCCGTGTTGGACACCGTGATGACCTCGTGGCCCGGGCCGATGCCCATCGCCATCAACAGCACCACCAGGGCATCCGTTCCGCTGTTCACACCCGCACAGGAAACCCCCTCGCCCAGGTAGCTGGCGAAGGACTTCTCGAAACGGGCCACCTGAGGACCCAGAACCAGTTGCCCCGACGTCAGCACCTGCGTCATCGCATCACCGATTTCGGTGGCAATCGATCGGTATTGCTCACCATAGTCAAACACCGGCACTGCCGTCATTTCCAATACTCCTTGGGATGTTTCCGATAAAAGTCCAGCGTCGACTGCACGCCCTCGGCAAGATCGATGCGGGGATGCCAACCTGTCAGGCGCGAGAAACGCTCATAGTTGCCGTAGTAGTCGCCGATGTCGATCGACTTCTTGTCCTGCGGGAAGGGCACCGTCTCATAGCTGACGCCGGTGCATTTGTGCAGCATCAGGACCAGATCGTTGACGGAGTAGCTCCTGGGCGCGCCCAGGTTGAACACCTGGCCGTAGCATTCCTGACAAAGTGCGGCCCGCATCAACGCGTCCACCACGTCATCCACGTGGTTGTAGTCGCGCAATTGATCACCGGTTCCGAACACCCGGATAGGTTCACCCAGCAGCGCCTGCCGGATGAAGATACCGATGAAGCCCTGACGGTTGTTCCGGATCTGCTGGTGCGGGCCGTAGGTGTTGGTCAGACGCAGCACCGTGGACTTCAGGTCGTACGCACGCTGATAGAGCAGGTGATAGTACTCTGCCGCCAGTTTGTTGATGCCATTGACATCAATGGGCAGCGCCGGATGATCCTCCGTCACGGGCAGGAACTGGGGTACACCGTAGACCTGACGGGTGGAGGTATAGATCAGCTTCGCGGTCGGATTGTGTTTGAGGCAGGCCTCGACCAAGTTCATGCTGGAGACGCAGTTCACCCCCAGATCCAGTTGGGGGTCGCGCATGCTGTCCCCATGACTGACCTGACCGGCCAGGTTGAACACATAGTCCTGCCCCTTGACCAGCTGATTCAGGGAATGCTGGTCACGCATGTCGCTGATGTTGACCTTCACACGCCCTTTCACCGGCTCGATATTGAACCAGTTGCCGCCGTGTTCCGGAATCAGTGCGTCCAGCAGCGTGACTTGCGCGCCCGCCTTGACCAGTGCAATGGCCAGGTTGCTGCCGATGAAACCCAGCCCACCGGTGATCAGCACCCTGCGATCGGCAAACTGCTCAGCGGGATTCTGGCGGCTTGTGTCCATACACCTTCCCTTGGATGACATGACGTCGAACAGTGAACTGCGGCAACCGATTGACCATCATGAACACGCGGCCGACGTATTCGCCCACGAAACCCAGCGTGACCAGAAACAGGCTCGCCAGCACCAGCAAGGAAATCTCGATCGATGCCCAACCGATGGGCAACGCCGGGTTGCGAACCTTTTCGACCACCACATACAAGGCGCCCAACGCACTCAGTGCCGCCATGAACAAGCCCACCATGCCGATCAGCCGCAAAGGCATGATTGAAAAATTGAACGCCATGTTCATCCACAGAGACACCAGCTTTCGCAAGGTGTAGTTGGACTCACCTTCTGCTCTGGGCAAATGCTGCAGGGTCACCTGCGAGTAGCGGCGCGTCACGCGCAGGATCAAACCATCCAGGTAAGGGTAAGGCCCCTGGTAGGACGTCACCTGATCGATCACGAAGCGATTGATGATCTTGAACGAGGACAGATACAGGTCGGATGGCTTGTTGATCAGCCAGCTGGCGACCAGGTTGTTGAAGCGGCTGCCGAGATTTCGCAGGAAATGGTGCTGCTTCTTCTCGTAGCGGGAGAAGACCACGTCGTAGCCTTTCTCGATCTCATTGATCAGCTTGATGACTTCAGAAGGCGGATTCTGGAAATCATCGTCAATGATCACGGCGACATCACCACGACAGTGGTTCAGACCGGCCATCACCGCATTGTGTTCACCATAGTTCCTCGACAGGTCCAGGAACGTGATCCAGGTGTGCTGTCGGGCGAGCGCCTCGCAGACCTCGGCCGAGTTGTCGCGAGGACTGGCGTCGTTGACCAGCACCACATCCAGCTCGTAAAGGTGCGAAAGCTGCTCATGCAGCGTGTCCACCAAACGTCCGATGGTTGATGCGCCGTTGTAAACGGGAATCACGATACTGACGATCACTTCATTCGCTCCATTGAATTCGCTCCGTTGATTCAGAACCCCTCAGGGCCTCCCCACATGCCGGTCACGCACCAGGGATGGCATACAACTCGTGCCCGCCGCAATCCATCACCCGAAATCTCGCCATCGAGTCAGGCCATTGAAGTTGGCTGTAAGGGTCTTTGATGTACCAACCGATATGACGTGATTGCAGAAAGTCAAGCACCTGCGCTTCGGTGTTCATCCTCATCAGCGCATCAACCTCTCGGAGCACATCAGGTCTGGCCGAACGGGTCGGGCCGTAGATACTCCGTCCTGCATAAATCTGCATCTCTGCATGGGCCGTGTAGAAGTACCACTTGTCGCCACCGGAGGCCAGAAACAGGTCGTTCGGCCGGCGGTGTGTGCGCATGTGCCCGGCCAGTTGCAGGGCGCAGCGATCAAAGGACATGATGGCCCGATAGCCTGGCTTCCAATGGGGAAACACCTGCAACCCTGGGGCTTGCTGCCACAGCATCACCGTGGCGGCCGCGCAGATAGAGATGGCGAGCACCCCCCCCCGAAACGTGCGCGGATAGCCCTTCCCCCAGATGACGAAGTACAAGGCGCCCGCGCTCCACGCAGCCACCAGAAAGTACGCCCACACAAAAGGCCTGTGGATCAGCTCATCCACGGTTCCGATACGGCGGATGTCCCCTGAAAGAAAGAGAGCCGACAGCAACCAGCCGATGAAGACAGCCAGAATCCATCCGACATGGCGGTCTTCCGTTTCCCGTTTGCCGTACCAGCGAATGAGCACAAGAGCCAGCAGAAAGACCACGCAAAGCAGTCCGAACGCGTAGGCCAACAGGAAAGCTGCGCCCAACCCGTAAACGAATGGCGTTTGACCATTTGCCTGGTACTGGTGGCGCAGCCAGTCCTTCAGCGGACTGCCTGAGGTGTAGTGATTCAAATTCCTGAAATGGACATGCACACCGGAACCATCCAGCGCCAGATAGGGCACCGTCTCCAGCCCTTGGGCCAGGGCAATGGTGCCCACGAATGCCCCAACAGCAACCATGCACAGGACTGTGCGTTGCCATGCCCTCAATCCTGGAAACTGGATCATCGGGTAGAGCATGAGAAACAGGGAGTTCGCGAAGAACAGATGCGCCTTGAAGAACACCAGCAACACACCCAGCAGATAGGCAAACAGCACGTGGCGGACAGACCCGGTCCGACACCCCCGAAACATGAACACCCATGACAAGGCCACGCACGCCAAGCCGTAGGGGGTGGCCACATTGACCAGCATCTGGAAGTAGTAGCTGTAGTGCTTGTTGGCGAAGCCCTGGGCGAATGCATCGGGGAGAAAAACAACCGCCAGCAGGGCAGCAAGGCCGGCCCCGGCGCCAAACCAGTTCCTGACCAGTACATAGGCGCTCAGGGCGCAGAGCAACACCCCGAACGGCAACAGCAAAGACACATACAGACTGACTGCGGTCTGCCCCGTGACCTGGTAAACAAGAGCTGGCAGCAGATAGGTGGCATAGTGGTAGACCGCCAAGGGTTGGGTGGCATCGCTGATGTGAAACAGCGTCTCATGCCCGCTGGCCTGTCCAAACGCGCTGATCAGCCGGGCGTGATAGAACACATCCTGCCAGACCTGATAGACAAGCGGCGACACATTCGGGTCGGGCAACTGCCGTGCCTCGTGACTCCAGACGGTGGCGGCCACCATGGCCAACAACAGTGCAATCCAGTCTGCCCAGTGGTCCCGAGAATCGGCCACCTCTGGACGAGGAGAAGGTGACCGACCTGCCCTCAGCGCCTTGCCAACCAACCACGCTCCAACAGCGAGCGCCGCAGCCCATACAGTCAAGCCACCAGGCAATGCCAACACCATTCCAAACAGGAAAACGCTGGTGACGACGTACCCGGTGATCAGGTCGACAAACGGCAGCTGGCCAGGATCACTTCTCCATCCGACCCAAGAACACACACACCGTCCCACGGTCAAGACGACAGAAATCGCCACCCACAGCAACGCAAGAGTTGTCAACTTGACAACTCCGTCTGCAGAGTAGATCCACCCAAGAATCGCCAGCGCAAGCAAGCTGGCGGTAGCCCCTCGAAGCATTTACAAAATCTTTACACTTTCTTGTTCTACACAGCCAGATGATTCCTCTACCATCTGAGCTGAGGTGCTACTGTGGATATTTGTTTGCTTATCAATTATTCACCACAAGAGCACCACTATAGCAGCCAAGCTGGCGCTCGCTGATGCCGGAACTCAATTGGGTGTTCCCGCCGCCTTCACCTGGTCCTCGTCAACGAGCCAGCGCCCGCAGCGCCAGCTTGATGCCCTCGCTCACTCCCACGCCGGCCGGCAAGGCCTTCAGGGCAGCGGCCGCATCCTTTTCGCTGTAGCCCAGGGCCATCAGCGCTTGCTGGATATCCCCCGCAGCGTCGCCCACCGCTGCCGCGCCTGCGGTCATCGGCAGCTCGGCACCCAGCTTGCCCTTGAGTTCCAGCAGCAGGCGCTCGGCGGTCTTCTTGCCAATGCCCGGCACCTTGACGATCCGACCCGCTTCCTGGGCCGTCACGGCCTGGGCCAGCTCGGTCACCGACAGGCCAGAAAGCACCGCCAGAGCCGTGCGCGGCCCCACACCGCTGACCTTGATGAGCTGACGGAACGCCTCGCGCTCGCCGGCGCTGCCGAATCCGAAAAGGATCTGCGCGTCTTCGCGCACCACGAAATGGGTCAACAGCGACACCTTCTCGCCGGACGCCGGCAGGTTGTAGAACGTGCTCATGGGCACGTCCACCTCATAGCCGACGCCGTGACAATCGATCAGGATCTGCGGCGGATTCTTTTCCAGCAGGACGCCGGTCAACTTGCCTATCATTGGGAGATTCCTTCCATTCACGCGGATTATCGGCTTGATCCTCAGACACACCTTCTCCCCGCCCGACAACGAGCGCATGGCCCACCTGTGCGGTCCGATGGACAGCCACATCCGCAGCATCGAGGCGGCGCTGCAAGTCAAGGTCGCGCACCGCTTCGAGCAGTTCCGCATCGAAGGCCCCAAGGCCAAGGCCAATCAGGCGCTGGAGGTGCTGCAAGCCCTCTACGAGATGGCCAAGAAGCCCATCCCCGAGGAACAGGTGCAGCTGATGCTGGCCGGCGACACCGCCCTCCCCCCCGACGGCGTGGAAGCCGTGGCCATGCAGACGCGCCGTGGAGAAGTGCGCGGGCGCACGCCCAACCAGGCGCGCTACCTCGAAAACATGGCCAGCCACGACATCACCTTCGGCATCGGCCCGGCCGGCACCGGCAAGACTTACCTGGCGGTGGCCTGTGCAGTGGATGCCCTGGAGCGCAGCGCGGTCCAGAAGATCGTGCTCACGCGTCCGGCGGTGGAAGCCGGCGAGAAACTCGGCTTTCTGCCTGGTGACCTGGGCCAGAAGGTGGACCCCTACCTGCGTCCGCTGTACGACGCGCTGTACGACCTGATGGGTTTCGACAAGGTGCAAAAGGCATTCGAGCGCCAGCAGATCGAGATCGCTCCGCTGGCCTTCATGCGCGGACGCACGCTCAACCATGCCTTCGTCATCCTGGACGAGGCACAGAACACCACACCCGAGCAGATGAAGATGTTCCTCACCCGCATCGGCTTCGGCAGCAAGGCGGTGGTGACCGGCGACGTGAGCCAGATCGATCTGCCGCGCACCCAGTTGTCGGGCCTGATCGATGCGGAGCGCGTTCTCAAACGCATTCAGGGCGTGGCCTTCAACCGCCTGACCAGCGCCGATGTGGTGCGCCACCCGCTGGTGGCGCGGATCGTCGATGCCTACGACGCACGGGGCGGCGAGGACGCTGTGGCGCCAGCCAGCCGCAGCCGCCGCCATGCGGCCTGATCGACAAAGGAATCCCATGCCCTTGCCCCAGCTCACTTTGTCCCTGCAATTCGGTCACCTGCAAGACCCTGCGCCGCACCGGGCAGCCCTGCCTCGCCACAAGGTCGCCCGCTGGATCCGCCATGCCCTGGAAGCCGATGCGGAGATCACCGTGCGGATCGTCGATGCCGAGGAAGGCCAGTCACTGAACCGCGACTACCGCCACAAGGACTACGCCACCAATGTGCTGACCTTCGACTACGCCGCGGAGCCGGTGGTCATGGCCGACCTGGTACTGTGCGCGCCGGTGATTGCCCGGGAAGCACAGGAACATGGAAAGACCCTGACCGACCACTACGCCCATTTGCTGGTGCATGGCACGCTGCACGCGCAGGGCTGGGACCACGAAACCAGTGAAGCCGACGCCGAGGCCATGGAGGCGCGGGAAATCGACATCTTGGCAGGACTGGGCATCGCCAATCCTTACGCCAGCCGCTGAGCCCCGCTCAAGCCAAGGGGTGCCACCCCATGGCCTCCACCTCGACCAGCAGATCCTCGCGGCACACATCCGCCTGCACACAGACCACCGAGGCACCTCCAAGGGCGTGCGCCAGCAACCGGGACACCTCCGGCATGTCCTCAAGCTGTCGCACGTAGGCACGGTATGACAATTCAGGTAACGTGAACGGGCCCGCCTGGGCGAGCCGATTGGCCTGCGCAACCACCGCCTCGATATTGGCCAAGGTCTCCCGGGTCTGTGCAAGCACGTCACCGCGGTGCACGGTTTCGTGCCCCACGATGCTGGCCGTGCCTGAAATCATCAACCATTCCTGCCCCGGCGGCCGAGCCAGCACCGCCCTGGAAAACGTCGGGCTCTGGGGACCGTACTGGGCCGGATACCGCCAGGCACTGATTTGCCTTGGATTCTCCACGGGTTGCACCGGCACGGCCCCGGCCAGGAAGGCGATGCTCAAGGGCCCTCGGGCCACACCCAGTGCGCAGGCCGCAGGCACCTGACCCGTCACGCTGCGTGCCGCCTGCTCGAATGCGCGGGCGCGTCCGCGATTGAACTGCCGGTAACGCTCCAGCGTCTCTGCGTCACCGTGGATATCGGCCATGTAGTTCCAGACCCGCCACAGGTGCGGCAGGCCCTGCTCATCCAGCAGGCGAAACAGTCGGTGGTAAGCGTCGTTGGTCAGCGCCTCCAGTCCGCCAATCACCCGAGGAGAAGCTTCGGCCAACTCGATGAGGCCAAAGAGCAGACCTTCATGCCGACGCCAGCGGATCCCATCCCGAACGCCTGATGCGACCGCACGATCGGCGACCCAACCCTCTTGCCAGCCTTGCGTGGTCTCGCCGTGGACGGGCACCCCCAGCCACTGCATGGGCCAAGGGACGTTTGCGGGAGTCAGCCCCAGACCGAAGCCGCCGAGGATGCACGATGTGTCGATGTCCGAAAGGTCACCTCCCACGTTGAATGTCAGAAAGCCCATGGTCATCAAGCCCCGGCCTGACCCATCCGCATCGGAATCGTGACAGGGCCATCGTTGACCAGATGAACCTGCATGTCGGCGCCAAACCGCCCGGTGGCCACCACCGGGTGCAAGGCCCTGGCCTGCGCGACGAACTGGTCGTACAGGGACTCGCCCAGCGCCGGCGCGGCGGCGCCGGTGAACCCGGGCCGGTTGCCGCCACGCGTGTCGGCGGCGAGGGTGAACTGGCTGACGATCAGCAGACCACCCCCCACGTCCTGCACGCTGCGGTTCATCTTCCCGGCTTCATCGGAAAAGATGCGCAGCTTCAGGATCTTGGACAGCAGGCGCTCGCCCACCGCCGGTGTGTCGTCGGGCTCGGCACACACCAGCACCAGCAGACCCTGACCGATCGAGCCGACCGTCTCTCCGGCAATCTCCACGCGAGCCTCGCGCACGCGCTGCAACAACGCCATCATGGCTGTCTCCCTCTCCAAACACCGCCAGTCATGCGGCCAGCGTCAGCAGTCATCCTGTTCCTCATGGAAACGGGCTTCCACGTCGCCCGGCAGCAGCTCGATCTTGGCCCGCAGCCCAGGTACCGCAGTCATCAGCGCCTGCTCCACGTCCCCCCGCAAGGTGGCTGCCCGGCGCAGCGACCAGTTGGGCGGCAGGTGCATGTGCAGATCCACGTACCGACGCTGCCCCGCCCGCCGAGTGATCACGTGATCGAACCGCAGGAGCTCCGGTTGCGCAGGGTCCAGGAACCCGGCCAGCACGTCGTCGATGCGGTCTTGCAGTTCGGGCTCCAGGGCATGGTCCATCAGGCCGTCACTGGCGCGCTTCATCAGGTGCACGCCCTCGCGCACGATATTGGCCGCCACCATCAGGGCCACCACCGCATCCAGCCACAGCCAGTCGGTCACGTACACCAGGCCCACCCCCACCAGGACACCGCCGGTGGTGTAGACATCGGTCATCAGGTGTCTGGCATCGGCTTCCACCGCCTCTCCGCCGGTGACGCCGCGTTCACGGTGGTGGCGGGCGGCCCACAGCATCACCAGGGCCAGGCCGCCGTTGAGGGCGGCACTGAGCACCGACAGGCTCAGCCCCAGGCCAGGCGCCTCCAGCGGCTGGGGGGCCATCAGACGGTCAATGGCGGTCCAGCCAATCGCCAGCGCAGCCCCAAAGATGAGGACGCCCTCAAAACCGCTGGAGAAATACTCGGCCTTGGTGTGGCCATAGGGATGGTCATCGTCGGCAGGGCGCTGGGCGATGGTCACCATCACCAGCGCAAAGATTGCACTGGCCAGGTTGACCAGGGACTCCAGCGCATCCGAGAGCAGCCCCACGGACCCCGTGACGTACCACGCCAGGGTCTTGAGGGCGATGGTGGCCAGCGCCGCCACGACCGAGGCCCCCAGCAGGCGGCGTGGTGTCAGCCAGGCAAGCGCGCGGGTCATCGCCGCGCCATCAGGACAGGGTCACCCGGGCGAACTTGCGCTTGCCCACCTGGACCACGAAAGTCCCCGCCGCCAGCTTCAGGCCCTTGTCGCTGACCACCCCACCATCGATGCGCACGCCGCCACCATCGATCAGGCGGTTGGCCTCGCTGCTGGACGGGGCCAGGTTGGCCTGCTTGAGCAAGGCCCCGATGCCCATGGGCGCGCCGGACAGCGACAGTTCGGGAATTTCGTCCGGAATGCCGCCCTTGCTGCGGTTGATGAAGTCCTGCTCGGCCGCGTCGGCCGCCGCCACGCTGTGGAAGCGTGCCGTGATCTCCTTGGCCAGCATCACCTTGGCGTCCTTGGGGTTGCGGCCACCCTCGACCTCCTTCTTCAGCACCTCGATTTCGGCGAGGGACTTGAAGGACAGCAGCGTGTACCAGCGCCACATCAGCGTGTCCGAAATCGACAGCACCTTGGCGAACATGGTGTTGGCGTCCTCGGTGATGCCGATGTAGTTGTTCTTGGACTTGGACATCTTCTCGACACCGTCCAGCCCTTCGAGCAGCGGCATGGTCAGGATGCACTGCGGTTCCTGACCGTACTCCTGCTGCAGGTGACGCCCCATCAGCAGGTTGAACTTCTGGTCGGTCCCACCAAGTTCCAGATCGCTCTTGAGCGCCACCGAGTCGTAGCCCTGCATCAGCGGGTACAGGAACTCGTGCACGCTGATCGGCGTACCCGCCTTGAAACGGTCGTGGAAGTCGTTGCGCTCCATCATGCGCGCCACCGTGTACTTGGCCGCCAGCTGGATCATGCCCATGGATCCGAGAGGAAGCGACCACTCACTGTTGTAGCGGATCTCGGTTTTCGTGGGGTCCAGCACCAGGCTGGCCTGCCGGTAGTAGGTCTCGGCGTTGGCCTTGATCTGCTCGGGCGTCAGCGGCGGGCGGGTGCTGTTGCGGCCCGACGGGTCGCCGATCAGGCTGGTGAAGTCGCCGATCAGGAAGATCACCTGGTGTCCCAGATCCTGCAACTGGCGCATCTTGTTGAGCACCACCGTGTGGCCGATGTGGATGTCCGGCGCCGTCGGATCCAGCCCCAGCTTGATGCGCAACGGCACCCCGGTCTTCTCCGACCTGGTCAGCTTTTTCACCCAGTCGTCCTGCGGAATCAGCTCGTCGCAGCCACGCAGGCTCACTTCCAGCGCATGGCGCACGCCGTCGGTCAGTTCGGGGGTCGACCCGGCTACATCTTGAATCATTTTGTTTGCCTTCCAGGGCGCCGGATCAGGGTAATTGCATATGCGAAAGCCCTTGGTCTGGCTATACTTTTGGGGATTAGCGTGGATTCTAGTGGTCTTGGCGCAACACCTGCTGCTGCACCGATCACTCTTGCCTGTGGAACCCCGGGCCCGTTCACGTCTCCCACCATTGATGCAATCCGATTGACGCTGACGACACCGACGGGGTGGCGTGGCGATGAAGGCCTGAATTGAGCGACCGACACCCGAACCAGACGCCCCTGGCGACCACCACCCTGTCACAGCGCATCGCGCTGGCTCTCGGCACCCACTCACGGGCCATCATGGCTTCCGTCGGTGTGCTGCTGCTTGGCACGGGAGTCACCGCCTTCGGCATCGCCCCACTGGCACCGGACGCTGCCGAGCTGCCCGTCCAGCGGATCACCGAACCGGCTCTCACCCTGCCGGCGCTGGCTTCGCTGCCTGAAGACCATGCGTTCACGCTGTACCGCAGCGATACCGTGCGGCGAGACGACACCGCCCAGTCCCTGCTGGCCCGCCTGGGCGTGAACGACGCTTCCGCCAGCGCGTTCCTGCGCAGCGACAGCACCGCCCGGCAGTTGTTTTCTGCCCGCCCCGGCAAGACTGTGACGGCAGAGACGAACGACCGGCATGAGCTGACCCGACTGGTGGCCCGCTGGTTACCCAACGACGAACGCGTCTTCCACCGGCTGATCGTGGAGCGCACGGCCAGTGGTGGCTGGTCCAGCCGCCTGGAGTCTGGCGAGTTGACCGCTTCGGCACGTCTGGCCAGCGGCACCATTCGAAGCTCGCTGTTTGCGGCCACCGATGCGGCCAACCTGCCCGACAGTGTGGCCATCCAGATTGCCGAGATCTTCTCCTCGGAAATCGACTTCCGGCGGGATCTGCGCCAGGGAGACCGCTTCAGTGTGGTGTATGAAGTGCTGGAGGCCGACGGCGAAGCCATGCGGCCCGGCCGCATCCTCAGCGCCCAGTTCGTCAACGATGGCAAGGCCCACGAGGCGGTCTGGTTTGAGGCACCGGGCAGCGCCAAGGGTGCGTACTATGGATTCGATGGCCAGAGCGCGCAGCGCGCCTTCCTGGCCTCTCCCCTGCAGTTCTCCCGCGTCAGCAGTGGCTACGGCATGCGCTTTCACCCGATTTCCGGCCAACGCAAGGCCCACCTGGGCGTGGACTACGCGGCCCCCACGGGAACCCCTGTGCGAACCATCGGCGATGGCGTCGTCAGTTTCGCCGGCTGGCAGCGTGGCTACGGCAATGTGATCGAAATCCAGCACCGCGATCGCAAATCCACCTTGTACGCACACCTGAGCCGCATCGACGTGCGCAAAGGACAAAAAGTGAACCAGGGTGATTTCATCGGCGCAGTGGGATCCACCGGCGCCTCCACCGGCCCTCACCTGCATCTGGAGTTCAAGGTCGCGGGCCAGCACATGGACCCGCTGGAAGTCGCCCGCAAGAGCGAGAGCGTTCCCTTGCAGGCCCACCTGCGTGCCAGCTTCGATGAGGTGGCCGCCGCCCAACGCCTCAAGCTGGATGCCGCCGCTGCGGTCCAGCAGGCCAGCGCCGAGTGAGCCAGCCGACAGACACCCCACGGGATCTGTCGGCCACAAAAAAAGAGCGCCTCGGCGCTCTTTTTTTGGATCCGACCGAGCGAATCGTCAGACGCTGAAGCTTGACCCGCAACCACAGGTGGTGGTGGCGTTGGGGTTCTTGATCACGAACTGCGCGCCTTCCAGATCTTCCTTGTAGTCGATTTCGGCACCGACCAGGTACTGGTAGCTCATGGCGTCGATCAGCAGCGTCACGCCATTCTTGGACATCTGCGTGTCGTCCTCGTTGACGACCTCGTCAAAGGTGAAACCGTACTGGAAACCCGAGCAGCCGCCGCCCTGGACAAACACCCGGAGTTTCAGGTCCGGATTGCCTTCCTCGGCCACCAGCTCGGCCACCTTGGATGCGGCGCTGTCGGTGAAGATCAGCGGTGCGGGCATATCGGTCTGAACAGCTTCGGCAAGGGCACTCATGGGAAACCTCGGTGGATGGAACTCGTGAACGGATTCGGCGGACGAACAGTCCGATGACTTGGAATGGTATAGCAAAGGCGTCGGAAATGCCTGTCAACCGCCGTTTGCCAGCAATTTCAGTGGGGGTTTGTCCACCGGGTCGGCCTTGACCGGCTGAAGCTGGCCGCTGATGGTGGCTCCCTGATGCATTTCCAAGGCCTTGTAGGACACATCTCCTTCGATCCGGGCCTTGGGCTGAAGTTCGAGCAATTCCCCGGCCATGACCGGGCCCTGAACCGCTCCGTTGATGATGACATGATCCGCATGGATGCGACCCGTCACTCTGGCCGACTCGCTGACGACCAGCAGGCTGCCACCGGCGCCTTCGGCGCGGATGTCTCCAACCACCTCACCATCGACGCGCAGGCCATCGCTGAAGCTCACGTCACCGCGGATGCAGGTGCCCTGGGCGATCAGGCTTTTGATGGGGGGCTGTTTTTTCTTGTTGAACATGTGTTGGCTCCGGAAGGCAGATCCGACCGCAAGGGTGCGGTCACAAGCGGACCGTGTGCTCGGATCGCACGGTGGTGCCCTGCCTGAGGCGGGCGGTGACGGTTTTTACCACGGCGCCCGCCGGCAGGTCCATGAGTCCGTCCTGACGAAGGTAACCCTGAACCACGACTTTTCTGGGGGCCATGCTGGCCTGCCAGGGCTGTCCGTTGAGGGTGCCGTGCACCGTCAGCTCCAGAACACCCTGGAAGTCGGGCGCATTCTTTCGCGCCTGGATCATGAGCACCTGCCATTGCAGCTGGGTGTCGGTCAGCGCCTGGACCTGCAATCCACGGATGCTCAGGTCGTCGCCACCCGACCCCGGAATGAGCCGCTCGAAGAAGCCCAGGTCATTGCGCAATGCCTGGTTGTCGGCCTGCGCCTGACGCAGCTGCAATGCCAGTTGCTCCTGGGCCACCTTTTCGGCGGTCAGCAGACTCTCGGCGGTGTTGGCAATGGACCTCGCTTCCGACAACTCCTGACGCAGCACACTGACCTCCTGACGCAGGCGGGTCAACTCTTCGGTGGTCTGGCCGCGCACGCCGGCGATGCCCTTGCCGAACTCGAAGGCCCAGAGGGCGATGGCGGCAGAGAACCCCAGGACCACCGCGGCCAACAGCCAGCGCACGGGCCAGGGCAGGGTGCTGCGGATGGCCAGTCTGGGGGAGCTGACGGTCAGGCGTCGGCGTAGGAGGCGGAGTCTCATGGTGGTCAGGCAAGAGGGGTGGAGTGTATCCCGCCGCACGCGCCCAACAAAAAACCGCCCCAAGGGGCGGTTCTTCGCGTAACCGGCTCCGGAGAGCCGGTGACCACAGGATCAGCGCTTGCTGAACTGCTTGCGGCGGCGTGCAGAACGCAGACCCACCTTTTTACGCTCGACTTCACGGGCATCGCGGGTGACGAAGCCGGCTTGCGACAGCGCGGGCTTGAGGTTCGCGTCGTAGTCGATCAGGGCGCGGGTGATGCCGTGGCGCACCGCGCCGGCCTGGCCGGATTCACCACCACCGTGGACGTTGACCTGGATGTCGAAGGTTTCGACGTTCTCGGTCAGCACCAGGGGCTGCTTGGCGATCATGATCGAGGTCTGGCGGCCGAAGAACTGTTCGATGTCCTTGCCGTTGACCGTGATCTTGCCGGTACCCTTCTTCAGGAACACGCGGGCGACGCTGGATTTGCGACGGCCGGTGCCATTGTTCCATTCACCAATCATCAGAGGCTCCTTCAGATGTCCAGCACTTGCGGCTGTTGGGCGGTGTGGGGGTGCTCGGCACCACCGTACACCTTGAGCTTCTTGATCATGGCGTAGCCCAGAGGACCCTTGGGCAGCATGCCCTTGACGGCCTTCTCGAGCGCGCGGCCAGGGTGCTTGGCCTGCATGTCGCGGAAGTTGGTGGCGTAGATACCGCCCGGGAAGCCCGAGTGACGGTAGTACATCTTGTCGGTGTTCTTGGTGCCCGTCACTCGCAGCTTGGAAGCGTTGATGATGACGATGTAATCACCGGTATCGACGTGAGGCGTGTAGATGGCCTTGTGCTTGCCGCGCAGTCGGAGAGCCACTTCACTGGCAACTCGTCCGAGGACCTTGTCGGTCGCGTCAATCACAAACCACTCGTGCTTCACGTCAGCGGGTTTGGCGCTGAACGTTTTGGTCATGAGTTTTCTCTTCAAACGAAGGGGTTTGGCCGGCTCTTTTCCACGGTCGGACCTTCTCTGGCGGAAGACTCTTAGGTGGGGTGGAGACTTCGCCGCGGAGCCGAAAAATCGCTGCGAAGCCCTCCATTGTACGAAAAACGATGGCCGGCAAGCAAGTTGTTACCGTTTTCGCCCGCCGGACGGTACCATCACCGGGATATGTTCAGCTACCGACACGCCTTCCACGCGGGCAATCACGCCGATGTGCTCAAGCACACCATCCTGATCGCCACCCTGCGCCATCTCATGCTCAAGGAGCCGTCCATCACCCTGGTGGACACCCACGCCGGCGCCGGGCTGTACCGGCTGGACAGCGAGTTCACCGACAAGGGCGGCGAGGCGGCCGACGGCATTGTCCGGCTGATGGGCGCCCTGCGGCCGGCCGAGGGCAAGGCGGTCGCGTCCTGCCCCCTGCTGGACGACTACCTGGACCTGGTCGCGGGCTTCAATCCGTCAGGCAGCCTGCGGGTGTACCCGGGCTCTCCTTTCGTGATGCAACGACTGATGCGCCACGAGTCCCGCGACCGGCTGCGCCTGTTCGAGCTGCACCCCACCGATGGGAAGACCCTGTCCTCCAACATGGCGCAGCTCGACGCCGGGCGCGCCATCACCGTCACCCGCCAGGACGGTTTCGAGGGCCTCAAACCCCTCTTGCCTCCGCCACCTTCGGCCAGCGGTTCACGGCGGGCATTGGTCCTGATCGACCCGAGCTACGAGATCAAGAGCGACTACGGCCGGGTCACCAGCGCCATCCAGGACAGCATCAAACGCTTTCCGACCGGCACTTACGTGGTGTGGTACCCGATCATCGGTCGCGCAGAGGCGCACGATCTGCCCCGCCGGCTCAAGACCCTGGCCAACAATGCGGGCCGCAGCTGGGTGCACGCCGCCCTGAACATCGGGCAGAAGCCGGACCTGGGGCCCGATGAGCGGCAGGGCCTGACGGCCAGCGGCATGTTCGTGATCAATGCGCCGCACACCCTCAAAGGCGGGCTGGAGCAGGCACTGCCCATTCTGCTGGCCGTCCTGGGACGGGGACGTGGCAAGGGCTTCACGCTGGAGGCGTCGGCCTGAGAGGTCGCCGAAAGGCGCTCTGAGGGACGCTCAATACGGGCGGGCCAGCACCAGGTCCCAGTACCACCCGTACTGACTGGATGTGTTGCGCGCGCAGTAGTTGTCGGCCGCCATGTCTAGCGCATGACCGGCGGCCGCCGAGAACACACGACCGTCCCAGCGGACCGGTGCCGCGGCCGCCATGGCCCGGTCACCGCACAGACGCGCCTGGCTCCTGGCCTGGTTGATCTGGCGCAGCGCCTCGCCCTGGAAATCGGGCAGACCACAGGCGGTCGATGCATCCATCGCGATACGGCCCTGGGCTACTGGCGGGGGCAGCACGTCACTGTCCCCGCCGCCGCCGCCGCCGCAGCCGCCGCCGCAGCCGCAGCCGCAGCCGCAGCCGGACATCAGTGTCGCGCCCAGAAGCATGAGTGCAGCCATTTTGTAACCAGGTGTATCATGCGTTTGGGTGAGCTTAGACACAAACAGGATCCCTGATGGTGGGCAGGGGCACCACACCGGACAAACCCTGAGGGTTTTGCCCTGAATTAACCAACCGATCGGTCGGTTAATTATCTATACTGCGCATCTACCCCGCGTGGCGGGTCCAGGAGACGCGCATGTACACCCAATCCTTCTCTGTCGCCGATGGGGACGCCAAGGGCGCACCCAAGACCGGCGCCACGCCCATCCGCGCCGAAGACGCCGCGCTGCAGGCGCACTTTGACACCGTGATCGACGCCGACGGCAAGATCGAGCCGCGCGACTGGATGCCAGAGGCCTATCGCAAGACCCTGGTGCGCCAGATCAGCCAGCACGCCCACAGCGAGATCGTCGGCATGCTGCCCGAGGGCAACTGGATCAGCCGCGCGCCCAGCCTCAAACGCAAGGCCATCCTGATCGCCAAGGTGCAGGACGAAGGCGGCCACGGTCTCTATCTGTATTCGGCGGCAGAGACCCTGGGCACCAGCCGCGACCAGATGCTGGACGCGTTGCACAGAGGCAAGGCCAAGTACAGCTCCATCTTCAACTACCCGACGCTCAACTGGGCCGACGTGGGCGTGATCGGCTGGCTGGTCGATGGCGCGGCGATCATGAACCAGATCCCGCTGTGCCGCTGCAGCTACGGCCCGTATGCGCGCGCCATGATCCGCGTCTGCAAGGAAGAAAGCTTCCACCAGCGCCAGGGCTACGAGGCCCTGCTGGTGATGATGCAGGGCACGGCCGAGCAGAAGGCCATGGTGCAGGACGCGGTCAACCGCTACTGGTGGAAGTGCCTGGCCATGTTCGGCCCGCCGGACGACAACAGCCCCAACAGTGTGCAGGGCATGCGCTGGGGCATCAAGCGCATCAGCAACGACGACTTGCGCCAGAAGTTCATCGACGCCACCGTGCCGCAGGCCGAAGTGCTGGGCGTGACGCTGCCCGACCCCGACCTGAAGTGGAACGCCGAACGCGGCCACTACGACTACGGCCAGATCGACTGGGACGAGTTCTGGGCCACGGTCAATGGCCACGGCCCGATGAACAAGGAGCGCCTGGCCACCCGCGTCAAGGCCCACGAACAGGGCGCCTGGGTGCGCGAAGCCGCCCTTGCCCACGCCCGCAAACAGCAGCAGCGCCAACAGAAGGAGGCCGCATGAACACGCCCGCACTCAAGGAATGGCCGCTCTGGGAGGTCTTCGTCCGCAGCAAGCAGGGCCTGGAACACAAGCACTGCGGCAGCCTGCACGCCAGCGACGCGCGCCACGCGCTGCAGATGGCGCGTGACATCTACACCCGCCGCCAGGAAGGCGTGAGCATCTGGGTCGTGCCTTCGATCGCCATCACGGCGAGTGAGCCCGACAGCAAGGACAGCTTCTTCGACCCGGCGGCCGACAAGGTGTATCGCCACCCGACCTTCTACGAGATCCCGGACAAAGTGGGGCACATGTGATGAAGGCGCCGATCGACTACGTTCTGCACTTGGCCGACAACGCCCTGGTGCTGGGCCAGCGCAACGCCGAGTGGTGCGGGCACGGTCCCATCCTCGAAGAGGATCTGGCCCTGGCCAACAACAGCCTGGACCTGATCGGCCAGGCCCGCCTGCTCTACCAGCATGCGGCCGACCAGATCAATGGCGACGCGGCGCTGGCGCAGCGCTTCGCGCACCTGCAGGGCGCCAGGCAGGACGGCCGCGTGACCGAGGACACGCTGGCCTACTTCCGCGACACCTCCGAGTTCCGCAACCACACCGTCATGGAGCTGCCGCACCACGGCCCGCTGGTGGGTTACGCGGTCAGCGAGCGCGACTATGCGGTGACCATCGCCCGCAACTTCCTGGTCAGCGCGCTGATGGTGCTGGTGTGGGACAGGCTGCAGGCGTCGAAGGACGCGCAGCTGGCCGGCATCGCGGCCAAGTCGCTCAAGGAAGTGCGCTACCACCTGCAGCACGCTGGCGACTGGCTGGTGCGTTTCGGCGACGGCACCGAGGAGTCGCACCGCCGCGCCCAGGCCGCCGTCGACCACCTGCTGCCCTTCTGCGAGGCCTTCTGGCAGCCCGGCCCGGCCGAGCGCGCCGCGGCGCAGGATGGCACCGGCGTGGACATCACCGCGCTGCGCGACGACTGGAACACGCTGGTCAACGAGACGCTGGCCGAGGCCACGCTGACGCGCCACGACCAGCCACACCAGGGCTACGTCGCGCAAGGCCATGTGGGCGTACATTCGGAGCACCTGGGTTTTCTGCTGGCCGAGATGCAAAGCCTGGCCCGCGCCCATCCGACCGCCGTCTGGTGATGGAGATGACCGAGGCATCGCTGCAGGCGGTCGCGCAGGCCGTGGCCCACCTGGCGGACCCGGAGATTCCGGTCATCAGCCTGGGCGAACTGGGCATCCTGCGCGAGGTTCGGGAAGGTGGCGACGGCGTACCGGAAGTCGTCATCACGCCCACCTACAGCGGCTGCCCGGCCATGGGCCAGATCGAGGACGACATCGTGGCCGCGCTGCGTGCCGCCGGCCTGCCCGGACGCGTGGTGACCCAGCTCTCGCCGGCCTGGACCACCGATTGGATGAGCGAGGCCGCCAAGGAAAAGCTGCGTGCCTACGGCATCGCGCCGCCGCAGTGCGGCAGCCAGCCGGCATCACAAGCGGGTGTGTTGCAGTTCAGCCGCCATGCGGCCAAGCCGGTGGATGTGCCCTGCCCGCAATGCGGCTCGCACCACACCACGCAGAGCGCCCCTTTCGGCTCCACGGCCTGCAAGGCGCTGTACCGCTGCCTGGACTGCCTGGAACCCTTCGATTACTTCAAACCATACTGAAGCCGACATGAGCACCGCAGCCCCCCGCTTCCATGAACTCACCGTGGCCCGCGTCGATGCCGAAGCGGCCGGCGCGGTCGCCGTTTCGCTGGCCATCCCCGAGCCCCTGCGCGAGACCTTCGCCTTCGAGCCCGGGCAGTTCCTGACCGTGCGAGCGGACATCGGCGGCCAGGACGTGCGCCGCAGCTACTCGATCAGCAGCCCGCGCAGCCGGCTGGTGAAGCACGGCGAAGTCACCCTGGGCATCCGCCCGGTCGAAGGCGGTGTGTTCTCCAACTGGGCCGCCACGCAGCTCAAGGCCGGCGACAGGCTGCGCGTGATGCCACCGGACGGCCGCTTCACCATCCACAAGCCGCGCGCCATTCACCGCGTCGGTTTCGCGGCCGGATCGGGCATCACCCCCATCCTGTCGATCATGACCACCACGCTGGAAGAGTCGCCCGAGGCCAAGTTCACCCTGGTCTACGGCAACCGCCGCATGGCCAGCGTCATGTTCAACGAGGACCTGCAGGACCTCAAGGACCGCTACCCGGACCGGCTCACGCTGATCCACGTACTCTCCCGCCAGGCCCTGGAAGTGCCGCTGCTCGAAGGCCGCATCGACGGCGACAAGGTGCGCGACATCATCAGCGCCCTGCTGCCCGTGGCCAGCATGGACGAGGTCTTCATCTGCGGCCCCGAGGCCATGATCGAGAGCACCGAGAAAGCGCTGCTGGAGGCGGGTGTGCGGCCCGACCGCATCCACACCGAACGCTTCACCTCGCCGACCCTCGAAGCCCTGCCCGCAGGCCAGCGCCAGGCGGCTGTACTGGGCCATCCCGCGGTGCGCGAAAGTGGCGAGGTGGCGCTGACCGTGGTGGTCGACGGCAAACCCCACCAACTGTGGATGAACAAGGACGAGCACGTGCTGGATGTGGCCCTCAACGCTGGCCTGGACCTGCCCTGGTCGTGCAAGGGCGGGGTGTGCTGCACCTGCCGCGCCAAGGTGATGGACGGCGCGGTGACCATGGACAAGAACTTCACCCTGGAGCCCTGGGAGACCGAGAAGGGTTTTGTGCTGAGCTGTCAGGCAAGACCCACCACCGACAAACTGGTGGTGAGTTACGACGAGCGGTGATCCCGTTGGGTGTCGGTCACCGGGGATGGCACATCCTCTAACATTGACACCATGAATGTCACATCTCAAGGGTGGGCAGCTCGCGTCGTCCGGCTGGCCCTGTTGCCGTTGACTGCCGTCCTGCTGGGCGCGTGTGCCGCATGGTCGCCCCATTCCACGGAACTGGTGGACCCTTCACCCTGGGCAGAGGCAACCACATTGCCGGAGACGGATCAGGAGCAGGCCTGGTTCCACCAGAAGTTCGGCAACCGCACGCCCACCCGCTACACGGTCACCACGCACCAGGGCAGGCCGGCGCTGCAAGCCGACAGTGATGGCGGCGACAGCCTGATGCGTCTGCGGCTGGCCGCCGACGCCCCGCAGATCGGTGTCCTGCGCTTCTCGTGGTTTGCCGAACAGCTCAACGCCGAAGCCGACGTCGCGGATACCGGTGCGGATGATGCGGTGGTCAGGGTAATCCTGCAGTTCGGTGGTGACCGCGGCCGTTTCTCTGCCAGGGATCAGCGGCTCTCCGACCTGATGCAGTTGGTGACCGGTGAGCCACTGCCCTATGCGACGCTGATCTATGTCTGGGATCCGGTGCGTCCGGTCGGCACGGTGATCCCGCATCGCCGCAGCGACCGCATCCGCAAGCTGGTGGTGCAAAGCGGCCCGCAGGGCCTGGGGCACTGGGTCGATCTGGAAAGGGACGTGGCCGCCGACTACCGGCTGGCCTTCGGCAAAGCCCCGGAGCGGCTGGAGGGCATCGCCCTGATGACCGACAGCAACAACACCGGGGTACGCAGCCGGGCCTGGTATGGCCCGCTGCGCTGGATCCCGGCAGAGGCCCGGCCGGGATCCTGAGCGCGGTCAGACGGCGCCGAGTGCCTGGTCCAGGTCAGCGATCAGGTCGTCGATGTGTTCGATGCCGATCGACAGGCGGACCATGTCGGTGCTGACGCCCGCCTTCTTCAGCTCGTCCGGGTTGAGCTGGCGGTGCGTGGTGGACGCAGGATGGCACGCGAGCGACTTGGCATCGCCGATGTTGACCAGACGCGTGAACAGCTGCAACGCGTCCTGAAAACGTGCACCGGCCGCGATGGTGTCGTCCGCCTTGAGGCCGAAGCTGATGATGCCCGACGCGCGACCGCCCATGTACTGCTTGACCAGTCCGTGATCCCGGTGGTCGGGCAGGCCGGCGTAGTTGACCCAGCCCACCTTGGGGTGGTTTTTCAGGTGCTGTGCCACCTTCACGGCGTTCTCGCAGATGCGGTCCATGCGCAGCGCCAGCGTCTCGATGCCCTGCAGGATCTGGAACGCATTCATGGGAGACAGTGCCGCACCCATGTTGCGCAGCGGCACCACGCGGGCCCGCGCGATGTAGGCGGCCGGGCCCAGAGCCTCGGTGTAGACCACGCCGTGATAGCTCACGTCGGGTTCGTTCAGTCGCTTGAAGCGCGCCTTGTGCTCAGCCCAGGGGAACTTGCCGGAGTCGACGATGGCACCACCGATGCTGGTGCCGTGACCGCCCAGATACTTGGTCAGCGAGTGCACCACGATGTCGGCACCGTGCTCGAACGGGCGGCACAGGTAGGGGCTGGGCACGGTGTTGTCCACGATCAGCGGCACGCCGGCCGCATGCGCCACCTTCGCCAGCGCGCCGATGTCGGTCACGTTGCCCAGCGGGTTGCCCACCGATTCGCAGTAGATGGCTTTGGTGCGCTCGTCGATCAGTGCGGCGAACGCGGCCGGGTCGCGCGGGTCGGCAAAGCGCACCGTGATGCCCTGCTGCGGGAAGGTGTGCGCGAACAGGTTGTAGGTGCCACCGTAGAGCGTGGAGGCCGAGACGATGTTGTCGCCCGCTTCAGCGATGGTCTGGATGGCATAGGTGATGGCCGCCATGCCCGAAGCCACGGCCAGCGCGCCGATACCCCCTTCCAACGCCGCGATGCGGGCTTCGAGCACCCCGTTGGTGGGGTTCATGATGCGGCTGTAGATGTTGCCCGCCACCTTCAGGTCGAACAGATCGGCACCATGCTGGGTGTTGTCGAAGGCGTAGGCCACCGTCTGGTAGATCGGCACCGCCACGGCCTTGGTGGTGGGATCGGGGGTATAGCCGCCGTGCACGGCGAGGGTTTCAAGCTTCATCGGTTTCCTCCTCGGGTTGCGCGGCGGGTGCCGCAAATCACTCTCGGGACAACTGTACGCGCGCCACACCCAGATGCTGGATGCCCAGGGCGCGCGCCGCTGCGGCGCTGAGATCAATTTCTCGCTCGCGCTTGACCGGTCCCCGGTCGTTGATGCGGACCACCACCTCCCGCCCCGTATCGAGGCTGCGCACCCGCAAGCGTGTGCCGAAGGGCAGTTGCCGGTGGGCGGCCGTCAGCTCGTTCATGTCGAAGCGTTCGCCGCTGGCAGTGCGCCTGCCATGAAGCTCCTGCCCGTACCAGGAGGCCAGCACAACCACCGCATCGCCACCGCGGTCGGGCCCACTGGCGCATCCCGCCAGGACCGCCAGCGTCAAGAGGATCAGAGCGCGACGGACAGACCCTGACATGGGTCAACCCTGCAGGCGGCGCACGATTTCCAGGGTCGCGGCGCTCTGGTTCATGGTGTAGAAATGCAGCGCCGGGACCCCGGCGTTGCGCAACTGGTCACACAGGTCGGTGACCACGTCCAGACCGAAGGCCTTGATCGACGCGGCGTCATCCCCAAAGGCCTGCAGGCGCAGGCGGATCCAGCGCGGTACCTCGGCGCCACAGCTGTCGGCAAACCTCAGAATGCCGCTCGAGTTGATGATGGGCATGATGCCTGGCACCACCGGCACATAGGCGCCGAGCTTGTGCGCGTCGTCCACGAAGCGGAAGTAGGCGTCGGTGTTGAAGAAGAACTGCGTGATGGCCGAGCTGGCGCCGGCCTTGACCTTGGCGACATAGGCCTGCACGTCCGCCTCGGGCGATCGGGCCTGCGGGTGCATCTCGGGATAGGCCGCTACCTCCAGGTGGAAATGGTCACCTGTCTCGGCCCGGATGAAGGCCACCAGGTCCGCCGCATAGCGGAACTCGCCCATGCTGCCGTAGCCGCTGGGCAGGTCACCACGCAACGCCACCAGACGGCGCACGCCCATGGCCTTGAACATGGCCAGCTTCTCGCGCACCGATTCGCGCGAGGCACCGACGCAGGTGAAGTGCGAGGCCCCCTGCTGGCCCTCGTCCAGGATGGCCTGCACAGTCTGCAGCGTGCCATCCTGCGTGGAGCCGCCGGCGCCATAGGTCACCGAGCAGAACTCGGGCTTGAGCGCGTACAAATCCTGCCGCACCTGGCGCAACTTATCGACACCCTCGGGCGTCTTGGGTGGAAAGAATTCGAAACTCAGGGGTAGGCCCATACAAAAAACTCCCGGTTGCCATCACCACCGGTGATGGCACTGTCGAAATAGTCGCACAGGCGCAGGCCGTTGTCCTGGCAGGCCTGCGCGATGCGCTCTTGCACGAGCGGGTAACTCGCGGCGTCCTTCACCAGCCCGCCCTTGCCAATGTGTTCGGGCTGCAGCTCGAACTGCGGCTTGACCAGCATCAGCAGACCATGGCCAGACGCCTTGAGCAGCGGCGCGATGGCCGGCCACACCAGCGTCTGCGAAATGAAGGACAGGTCGCCGACGATCAGGTCGAACGGCGCTGCCGCTGCGGCGCCCCCGGCGTCCAGCAGCCGCTGCGCCGTCAGCTCACGCGCGTTCAGGTGCTCGATACAGACCACCCGCGGGTCGCTGCGCAGCCGCGGGTGCAACTGCCCCTGCCCCACGTCCACCCCCACCACCTGCGCCGCGGCGCGCTGCAACAGGCAGTCGGTGAAACCACCGCTGCTCTGCCCCACATCGAGGCAGCGCAGGCCGGTCACATCCAGGCCGCAGTGGGTGAGCGCGGCGTCGAGCTTCAGACCGCCGCGCGACACGAACCGTGTCTCCGACGAATCCTGCAACTCGAACTCCACCGTCTCACGCAGCTCCTCGCCGTTCTTGGTGACCAGCTTCCAGTCGCCACCCGGCAACCGCCAGCGCACACCCGCCGCAATCAGCCGCTGGGCCTGAGAACGCGAAGCCGCAAGGCCCCGCTCAACGAGCAATTGGTCAGCACGCATAAAGAACGAAGCAAGGTCGCCGGAGCGAAACGAGCGGTCCGAAGGCCGCGAGCGTCCAGGGCGCCGCGGAACCGGCTCCGCCGGGCCGCCAGCGCCGCCCCCTGGGGGGTGACGCCGCAGGCGGCGCGGGGGGATCAATACCGATACGTGTCGGGCTTGTACGGACCCTGCTTCGGCACACCGATGTAGGCGGCCTGTTCGTCGCTCAGCTCGGTCAGCTTGGCGCCGACCTTCTTCAGGTGCAGGCGGGCCACCTTCTCGTCCAGGTGCTTGGGCAGCACGTACACCTTGCCGGCGTCGTAGCCGTCGGGGTGACAGAACAGCTCGATCTGGGCAATGGTCTGGTTGGCGAACGAGGAGCTCATCACGAAGCTGGGGTGGCCGGTGGCGCAACCCAGGTTCACCAGTCGGCCCTTGGCCAGCAGGATGATCTTCTTGCCATCGGGGAAGATGACGTGGTCAACCTGCGGCTTGATCTCTTCCCACTGGCACTTGGCCTCCAGCGAGGCAACGTCAATCTCGTTGTCGAAGTGGCCGATGTTGCAGACGATGGCCTCGTCCTTCATCTTCGCCATGTGGTCATAGGTGATCACGTTCTTGTTGCCGGTGGCGGTGACGAAGATGTCGGCCTGGCTGCAGGCGTCGTCCATGGTCACCACGCGGTAGCCTTCCATGGCCGCCTGCAGGGCGTTGATCGGATCGATCTCGGTCACCCACACCTGGGCGCTCAGGGCGCGCAGTGCCTGGGCCGAGCCCTTGCCCACGTCACCGTAGCCGGCCACCACGGCGACCTTGCCGGCGATCATCACGTCTGTGGCGCGCTTGATGCCGTCGACCAGCGATTCGCGGCAGCCGTAGAGGTTGTCGAACTTGCTCTTGGTGACCGAGTCGTTGACGTTGATGGCGCGGAACATCAGCGTGCCCTTGGCCGACATTTCCTTGAGGCGGTGCACGCCGGTGGTGGTCTCTTCGGTCACGCCGATGATCTGCGCGCTCTTGCGGCTGTACCAGGTGCTGTCCTCGGCCAGCTTGGCCTTGATGGCGGCGAACAGGACGCGCTCTTCCTCGCTGCCGGGGTTGGCCAGCACGGCGGGGTTGGTCTCGGCCTGCTTGCCCAGGTGCATCAGCAGCGTGGCATCGCCGCCGTCGTCCAGGATCATGTTCGGGCCTTCGCCTTCGCTGCCCTTGGCGCCGAATTCGAAGATGCGGTGGGTGTAATCCCAGTAGTCCGTCAGGGACTCGCCCTTGACGGCGAACACCGGGGTGCCGGCGGCAGCAATGGCAGCAGCGGCGTGGTCCTGGGTGGAGAAGATATTGCACGAAGCCCAGCGCACCTGGGCGCCCAGCGCCTGGAGGGTCTCGATCAGCACGGCCGTCTGGATGGTCATGTGCAGCGAGCCGGTGATGCGCGCGCCCTTGAGGGGCTGCTTGGCCGCGTACTCTTCGCGGATGGCCATCAGGCCGGGCATCTCGGTCTCGGCGATCTTGATCTCTTTGCGGCCCCAGTCGGCCAGGCCGATGTCGGCGATGACGCAGTCGGTGGCGACGGCGGGAATGCGTGCGTTCATAGGTTTTGCTCCAAAAGCGACGTTTTGAGAAAACCACTGACGGGGGGAATCGGGCTCACCTCACTCGTACAGTGGATGAGCGTCGTTGCGAAGAAGGGTCCGAGCCTCACGCCCCGCGGCCGCAAACCTGCGGTGGGGACGCTGCAACGCTCCTCGGATGGGCTGGATTCTAGCCCAAGGCCAGTTTTCCGCCCAAACTGATTTCGGCCAAGCCGAGGTCGACTGGAGGGTTATGGCATGCTCGGGCGACCAACGGTCCTGAGCGACCCTGCCCCTCTGATCATGACACCCCTGGAAAGCTGGCCACCGGCCGAACGTGCACGCATCCGCGGCGTGCTCACCGACATCGACGACACCCTGACCACCGACGGCGCCCTGTCCATCGAGGCCCGCGATGCGCTGCAGCGCCTGCAGGACGCCGGTCTGCCGGTCTTTGCCATCACGGGCCGGCCGGCCGGCTGGAGCGAACCCTTCGCCCTGGACTGGCCGGTGCAGGCCATCGTCGCGGAAAACGGTGCCGTCGCCCTGTGGCGCGATGCGAATGGACAACTGGCCAAGGACTGGCTGCAGAACGCAGCCACCCGCGCCGACCACTTCCGGCGGTTGCAGGCCGTGGCGCAGGAGGTGCTGCGCCGGGTACCACAGGCCCGGCTGGCCACCGACAGCCCTGGACGCGAAACCGACATCGCCATCGACCACAGCGAGTTCCACCACCTGTCGGCCGCCGAGATCGAGGCCGTGGTGGCCATCATGACCGCCGGGGGTTTGCGGGCCACCGTGAGCTCGATCCACATCAACGGCTGGATCGGCGACCACGACAAGCTGGTCGGTGCCCGCTGGATCCTGCGCGAACGCATGGGCATCGACCTGGACGCCGAACTCGACCGGTGGGTGTATGTGGGCGACTCCACCAACGACGCCCGCATGTTCGGGCACTGCGTGCACACCGTCGGTGTCGCCAACATCCGCCGCTTCTGGGACCAGCTGTCACACCGGCCCCGCTACGTGACCCACCGCGAACGCGGTGCGGGTTTTGCCGAGCTGGCACAGGCGCTGCTGGAGTCGCGATGAGCCCGCCCGGACAGCCAGAGGCCGGTCGTGTCACGGTGCCGGCGCCTGCGCCCCACGCGGGACGGGGGCTGGCCGCGATTTTCGGCGCGACCTTCTGTGAACTGGTGGGCGTGTTCATGCTCACGCCCCTGCTGCTGCTGCGGCTCAAGGACGCAGGCGTATCCACCGCCCTGGCCGGCCTCTTTGCGGCCACCGGCTGGGTGGGCATCTTCCTGGTCACCCCGCTGGCGTCGGCGGTCACCCAGCAGTTCGGGCGTCGCCCCACCCTCTGGCTGTCGGCGGCCGTACCGGTGGTCACCGCTGCCGGCTTTGGACTGACCGATCACCTGCCGACCTGGTTTCTGCTGAACCTGATCGCCGGCATGGCGGGCGGGCTCCGCTGGGTGCTGGCCGAGGCCATCGTGGCCGAGTTCGCGCCGGCGCACCGGCGCGGACAGATGGTGGGTCTGTTCGAGACCATGGTGGGCGCCACGTTCGTGATCGGTCCTGCGCTGCTGGCCGCCGTGGGTTCCACCGGCGATGCGGCCTTGTGGATCGCTTTTGGCTGGCTGCTGGCGGGCCTGCTGTGGACCGCCCTCATCCCTCGACTGCCCGGCGCCGGGGACCAGCACAGCGCGTCGGTCGGCTGGCGTGGCGTCTGGCAGGCGCTGAAGGCCCATCCGCTGATCATGGCGGTGGGGTTCATCGGCGGTTTCTTCGAAAGCGGGCTGACGTCCATCCTGCCCCTGTACGGGCTGGCGCTGGGGCTGGGCAGCGCCGTGGCGGCGCTGCTGGTGTCCGCCAGCGGCCTGGGCAGCGCGCTGATGATGTTGCCTGCAGGCATGCTGGCCGATCGCATGGCCCACCACCCCCAAGGGCGCTGGGGCAACGAGGCCCATGCGCGACTGCTGCTCATGCGGCTCTGCGCGATCATCACCCTGATGGCCACCCTGGTCATTCCCTTCGTGGCGGGAACACCGTGGCTGGCGGCGCCAGTGGCCTTCGTCTGGGGTGGCGCCGGCGGTTGCCTCTATACCCTGGCGATGATCGACATCGGCTCGCGCGAGGAAGGCATCACGCTGGTCAACAGCACCGCGGTGCTGGTGCTGTCCTACACCGCCGGCGGCGTGCTGGCACCAGCCCTGGGTGGTGTGGCGCTGCAGTGGTCACCGGCCCTGGGCTTCCCGGCCCTGCTGCTGTTCACCGCGATGCTGGGCGTGTGGCTGTTGCGCCGCGAACCGCGCTGAACGAACCGCCCACGTAAAGCCTCAGGGCGCGGCACTGGGTGCGCTGACCGCCGTCGGCGTTTCGCCTACAGCGGGCACAGGCGCCGGCGCCGTCTTGTGGGCACCGTCCAGCACACGGTCAGCCACACCGCCGCCGATCCACATGCCCACCAGCGTGAGCCAGGCGGTCACGGCAAAGATGGCGCCGCCGGTCATGCCGGCGCCCACGGCACACCCTCCGGCCAGCATGGAACCGAACCCCATCAGGATCGCACCGATGATGTAGCGCGGCATGGTATATCCGCCGCCAAAACCTTCGAGCTTCCAGTCCCGCCCGACCAGGGCGCCCACCAGCGAACCCAGGAACACGCCAGGCATCAGGCCCAGGCCGAAAGTCCAGGGTTCGCCGGGTTCGGCCAGCACCCGCATCAGCCACTCGGCCGACGGCCCGCTGAAGGTCAGCCCCTGGATCTGCACCGGCTCGAAAGAGTGGCTCATGACCTGGTAGGTGCCGGCCCAGGCCAGCGCCACCATCAACCCGGTACCGATGCCGCCGGCCCACTTCCAGAAACCCCAGCCGCTGTAATATGCAAAGAAGCCGGCGGTGACCATCCACACCGCGCCAAAGGCCAGCCCGTCCATGGGGCGCCCGCCCACCAGAGCCAGCAGGCTGCGCGAAGGTCCGCCATCGACCACCCACCAGCTGGCCATCGTTTCACGCAAGGGCGCCAGTACGCCGCCCAGCGACGCCTGCGCGACCACCGCAAAGATGAGACCCGACAGCAGGGCCCGGAGGTTGCCGTTGGCCGACAGCACCAGCAGGCGGCTGGCACAACCACGGGTCATGACCATGCCGACGCCGAAGATCAGCCCGCCCAGGAGGGCACCGGAAAGGCTGCCGCGGGCAGCGATCTGACGGGCAGTGCTGATGTCCAGCCAGCCCGCCACGATGAACAGTTGCACGGCGACCACCGAAGTGGCGAACGCCAGCAACCAGACCGCCAGCTTCTCGCCAAACTGGCCGTGCCAGAACTCGATGACGGCCGCACGCAGGCAAAAACGGGATCGCTGGGCGAAGAAGCCGAAGCCCACCCCCACCGCCAGACCGGCGACGGCCAGCACGGCCGGTTCGCCCCATTGCTCGATCCAAGCCGTCCAGTCCATGAAGGCACCTTGCATCTGAATATCAGGATGCGACGATGTTAATACCCTGCCCGGTTCGGTGTCTTGATGCAGCGCAACACCGCCGGTGACGCAGGGTGGGTTGTTCAGCGCCGCCGCAGGGGTGACTGGTACAGCCATACCGGTTTGCCCGGCACGGTTTCGAGGCGGGCGGTCGGCTTGAAATCTGGTGCGGCGAACTCCAGGCTGACCAGCCAGGCCCCCGGCCTGAGCTCGGCCGCCGCCTTCTCCATGGCACGCGGCATGCTCTCAGGCCGCTGGAAGAGGTAAACCATGTCACAGGCGGACCAGTCCTGCGCCCAGATGTCGGCCCGACGCACCCGGGCAAAACGGCAGCGCAGCTGGCACCACAGAGCCAGTGGCCAGCTCCACTCCCAACCCAGCAGTTGCGCCTGCGGGTATTGCTGGTGCAGGGCGGTCAGACCGGCACCCAGGCCGCAGCCGGCATCCACCACCACCGCACCGACCCGCAAGGGGGCCGCACCGGCCAACCCGTCCAACGCGGCGGAAGGGGTCGGAAACAGCGGAGCATCGCCCCAGCTGCCCAGGGGATACAAGGCCAGCAGCAACAGCAGGGGCAGCAGCCAGACCCAGGCAGGCAGAGCCCCGGCGGCGCCACTGGCCAACACCGACAGAGGGAAACCGGCCAGCATGAACAGACGGCGCCAGGGCGTGCGGCCGGTCCAGGCCAGCGCGCCGCCCACCAGCAGGGCCAGCAGGAACGCCGGGAGCAGACCCAGGCCCGCGGCGCGCAGGCCCAGAAAACAGGCCCAGGCCAGCGCCCAGGACAGCAAGGCAGGAAGGGGCCAGATCAGCATGACGGGATTGTCACCGCTCGCTGCGCAGGCTGGCGTCGCAACCCACACCGGCGGCGATCCAGCGCTGCGCCAGTCGACGCAACAGGGGCGCAGCCCAGGCCCATCGAGCCCCCAGCACACCGGCCGCATCGCTGACGGCCCCGCAACGGTACAGACTCTGGCGCTCATCCCAACGCAAGGCATCACAGGCGCCGGTGCGTCGACCTGAGATCACCTGACCCAGCGGACAGGGTTCGGCCAGACAGCACACGCCACAGCCGTTGCAGGGCTCACCCTCCTCTGGCTGTGTCGGGGCGGCTGGATGGATATGGATGACCTGATGGTGCACGGCCCAAGCGTAACGCAAGCGACACGCGGTCACCGCCGTGCGCTTGCGTTGCCCGGACGCCCTCGTCTATCGTGACCGCTTCATCACAAGCACAGGAGACATCATGGCCATCGATCCGCGGTTTTCCGTTCTGGTGGACGGTTACACGTTCTTTGAAAGTCCCCGCTGGCACGGCAACCGCCTCTGGCTGTCGGACTTCTACACCCATCAGGTCATTCGTGTCGACCTGCAAGGGCAGGTAGAGAAGGTGGCCGATGTCGCGCAGCAACCCTCGGGCATGGGCTGGTTGCCGGACGGCCGGCTGCTGGTGGTGTCCATGCGTGACCGCAAGGTCCTGCGCCAGGAACCCAACGGACGCCTGGTGGTGCACGCCGACCTGTCCGCCGTCGCGGGCGGACATGCCAACGACATGGTGGTCGACGCCCAGGGCCGGGCCTACGTGGGCAACTTCGGCTTCGACCTGATGGGCGGTGGCACGCCGCAGACCGCCAGCCTGGCACGCGTCGACCCGGATGGCACGGTTCACACCGTCGCCACCGGCCTGTATTTTCCCAATGGCGCCATGATCACACCCGATGGCCGGACGCTGATCGTCGGGGAAACCATGGGCAACCGGATCTCGGCGTTTGACATCAGGGACGACGGCAGCCTGGGTCCGCGCCGGGACTGGGCCACCTGGGGCCCATTGCCTCCCCTGACCGACACCCCCACCGTGCTGGGCGCCCTGACAGCCGCGCCGGACGGCGCCACACTGGATGCCGAGGGCGCGGTGTGGTTTGCCGACGCGGTGGGCCATCGCGTGGTGCGCATGGCCCCCGGTGGTGAGATCCTGGAGACCATTTCGACCGGAGAGCAAGGGGCCTTTGCCTGCACGCTGGGTGGCCCCGACGGGCACACCCTGTTCATCTGCGTGGCGCCGGACTTCCACGAGCATGCACGCCAGGCAGCTCGCGAGGCCGCCATCTGGACCACCCGGGTGGGCGTCCCGGGCGCCGGCCGTCCCTGAACACAGCCGCCCGTCACGCGGGCGGCCCACTCAGCGCGCCAGCACCGGCGCCAGCACCTGGCCGGTGTGCGTGCCCAGGCGCACCACTTCTTCCGGCGTTGCGGCCGCCACGACGCGGCCACCGCCCGAGCCGCCTTCCGGTCCCAGGTCGATGATCCAGTCGGCCTCGGCCATCACGTCCAGGTCGTGCTCGATGACCACCACGCTGTGGCCGCCATCCACCAGCCGGTGCAGCACTCGGATCAGCTTTTCCACATCGGCCATGTGCAGGCCCACCGTGGGTTCGTCGAGCACATAGAGCGTGTGCGGCGCCTTCTGGCCGCGGCGGCCGACCTCGTCGCGCACCTTGGACAGTTCGGTCACCAGCTTGATGCGCTGCGCCTCGCCGCCGGACAGCGTGGGTGAGGGCTGTCCCAGCGTCAGGTAACCCAGCCCCACGTCCTTGAGCAGTTGCAGCGGGTGGCTGATGGCCGGCATGGACGCGAAGAACTCCACGGCCTCATCCACCGCCATCTGCAGCACCTCACCGATGTTCTTGCCCTTCCAGGTGACCGCCAGGGTCTCGGGGTTGAAACGCGCGCCATGGCAGACCTCGCAAGGCACCTTCACATCGGGCAGGAAGCTCATCTCGATGGTGCGCAGGCCCTGCCCTTCGCAAGCCGGGCAGCGGCCTTCGCCGGTGTTGAAGCTGAAGCGCCCGGGTCCGTAGCCGCGCGCCTTGGCCTCCAGCGTGTCGGCGAACAGCTTGCGCACCGTGTCCCAGAAGCCGATGTAGGTGGCCGGGCAACTGCGTGGCGTCTTGCCAATGGGTGTCTGGTCGACTTCAAGCACCCGGTCGACCACTTCGGAGCCCAGCAGCTTGCTGCAGCCGACCCAGGCCGGGCGCGCGCCCTCGTTGTCCCAGGCCTGGCGGCCGGCGAAGGTGCTGCGCATGGCCACGGCTTCGGCCACATTGGTCAGCAGCACGTCGCGAGCCAGGGTGGACTTGCCCGAACCGCTGACGCCGGTGACCACCACCAGGCGCTTGAGCGGCACGTCCACATCCACCTGTTGCAGGTTGTGCAGGGTGGCGCCGCGCAGTTCGAGTTGGTCGGTCTCGGCGGTCACCGCCCGGCGCGGCTGCAGCGGGTGCTTCATCGCGTGCAGCAGGTAACGCCCGGTCAGCGACTCCTCACTGTTCGACAGGTCGGCCACCGTGCCCTGCGCCACCACGCGGCCGCCGCGTTTGCCGGCGCTGGGGCCGATGTCGATGATGTGGTCGGCGCGGCGGATGGTGTCCTCGTCGTGCTCCACCACCACCAGGGTGTTGCCCATGTCGCCCAGCTTGTGCAGCGCGTCCAGCAGGATCTGGTTGTCGCGCGGGTGCAGGCCGATGGTCGGCTCGTCCAGCACGTAGCACACGCCCTGCAGGTGGCTGCCCAGTTGGGCGGCCAGCCGGATGCGCTGCGCTTCGCCGCCACTGAGCGTGGGCGCGCCACGGTCCAGCGTGAGGTAGCTCAGCCCCACTTCCTCCAGGAAGGCCAGACGGCTTTCGATCTCGGGCAGCAGGTCGCGCGCGATGTCGGCCTCACGTGAGCTCATGCCGCCGTCGGCCATCATGGCCCGGATCTTCTGGCGCACCTCACTCACCGACAGCCGCGCGATGTCGGTGATGCCCACGCCACCGAAGCGCACCGCCCGGGCCTGGGCGTTCAGGCGGGTGCCCTCGCAGCTCGGGCAGACCTCGTCGGCCAGGTCCTCGACCTCGGGCTCGGCAAAGCTCTGCTCGCGCCCGCGCTCCTTGTCGTCCCGCACCGAGTCGTCCAGCACCTTGCGCTGTTCGCGCGAAAGTTTGATGCCTGTGCCCACGCAGTCGGGACACCAGCCGTGCTTGCTGTTGTAGGAGAACAGGCGCGGGTCCAGTTCCGGGTAGCTGGTGCCGCAGGCGGGGCAGGCACGGGTGGTGGAAAACACCTCCAGCCGCCCCAGCCCGGCCGTCGAGCGGCCCTCGGCCATGGCGGAGGCCAGTCCATCCATTTCGGCCAGCAGGTGCACCGTCCCCTTGCCGATCTCCAGGGCCTTGGCCAACTGGGTGCGCAACCAGGCTTCGTTGGCCGGATCGACCACCCCATCGGCCACCGGCAGCTCAATGGTGTGTTCCTTGAAACGGTCGATGCGCGGGAATCCGGTGGTGGGCAGAAACTCGCCGTCCACCCGCAGATGCGTGTAGCCGCGCGGGCGCGCCCAGTCAGCCAGTTCGGTATACACGCCTTTGCGGTTGACCACCAGCGGTGCCAGCAGACCGATGTGCTGTCCGGCGTAACGCCGCAAGATGGCCGCCGCGATGCTGTCCGGGCTTTGCGGCATCACCGCCGCACCGTCGTGCACGCAATGCTGGATGCCCAGCTTGACATACAACAGGCGCAGGAAATGCCAGACCTCGGTGGTGGTGCCGACGGTCGACTTGCGACCGCCACGGCTCAGGCGCTGTTCGATGGCCACCGTGGGGGGAATGCCGTAAACCGCGTCCACCTCTGGGCGCCCCGCGGGCTGCACGATGCTGCGGGCGTAGGCGTTGAGGCTCTCCAGGTAGCGCCGCTGGCCTTCGTTGAACAGGATGTCGAACGCCAGGGTGGACTTGCCCGATCCGCTGACACCGGAAATCACGTTGAACTTGCCGCGCGGAATGTCCACACTCAAGCCCTTGAGGTTGTGTTCGCGGGCGTTGACGATGCGGATGCTGCCTTCCCCTTGGTCGACGGCCACATGCAGGTGGCCAGGCCCGCCCAGGTTCGCCAGCGAGGGAGGCTGGCCGGGTGACGATTTGGCGCGAGCGTATGAGGAGCCCGGCCTGGCCCCCTCGCTGGCAGCGAACGCAGCGCCCGCTTCCGACGCCGACAGCAGCTCTCCCATGGCCTCGGCATAGTCGCGCAGCGCCCTGGCGGTGTGGCTCGACGGATGCTGGCGCACCTCTTCCGGCGGCCCCTCGGCCACCACCAGTCCGCCGCCGCTCCCTCCTTCGGGTCCGAGGTCGATCAGCCAGTCGGCACTGCGGATCACGTCCAGGTTGTGCTCGATGATGATCAGCGAATGACCCGCCTCCAGCAACTTGCGCAAGGACCGCATCAGCTTGGCGATGTCGTCGAAGTGCAGGCCGGTGGTCGGTTCGTCAAACAGGAACAGGGTGCCTTTCCTGGCCAGCGACTGGCGACTGGAGGAGGCGCTCTTGGCGGCCTCGGCCAGGAAACCCGCCAGCTTCAGTCGCTGGGCCTCCCCGCCCGAGAGCGTCGGCACGGGCTGCCCCAGGCGCACGTACTCCAGCCCCACATCCACGATGGGCTGCAGGGCGCGGATCACCTCCCGATCGGCACGGAAGAGCTGCGCGGCTTCGCTCACCGTCAGCTCCAGCACATCGGCCACATTGAGCATGCGCCCGCCACGCTCGATGCGCACCTCCAGCACCTCGGGCCGGTAGCGCTTGCCGTCGCAGTCCGGGCAGCGCAGGTAAACGTCGCTGAGGAACTGCATTTCCACATGCTCGAAGCCCGAACCCCCACAGGTGGGGCAACGGCCATCGCCGCTGTTGAAGCTGAACTTGGCCTGTGTGTAGCTGCGCTGGCGCGACAGCGGTGCGTCGGCGAACAGGGCGCGGATGGCGTCCCAGGCGCCCACATAGCTGACCGGGTTGGAGCGCGCCGTCTTGCCGATGGGTGACTGGTCCACATAGACGACCTCGCTCAGGTGGTCGGCACCCAGCAGGCGGTCGTGCGCACCGGGCGATTCGGTGGCCTTGCCGAAATGGCGCAGCAACGCAGGCGCCAGCACATCCTGGATCAGGGTGGACTTGCCCGAGCCGGACACACCGGTCACCACCACCAGACGCTGCAGCGGAAACTCGACGCTGACGTCCCGCAGGTTGTGCTCGCGCGCGCCTTCCAGAATCAGGCGTGGCGTGCTGTCGGTCACCATGCGCTTGAAGCCCATGCCCACCTGCTTGCGCGCCCCCAGGTAGGCACCGGTCAGGGTGTCGGCACCTCGGATTGCCTCGGGTGTGCCGTCGAACACGATCTGGCCCCCGCGCTCGCCGGGGCCGGGGCCCATGTCGATCAGGCGGTCGGCCGCCAGCATCACGGCCGGGTCGTGCTCGACCACCACCAGGGTGTTGCCGGCGTCCCTCAGGCGCAGCATGGCGTCGTTGATGCGGGCCATGTCGCGCGGGTGCAGGCCGATGCTGGGCTCATCGAGCACGAACAGGGTGTTGACCAGCGAAGTGCCCAGCGCGGTCGTCAGGTTGATGCGCTGGACTTCACCGCCGCTGAGGGTGCGGCTCTGCCGGTCCAGCGTGAGGTAGCCAATGCCAACTTCGCAGAGGTAACGCAGTCTGGTGTTGATTTCCTCGAACAGCAGCTTGAGGGCCTGCTGCTCGCCAGAACCTTTGCTGCTTCCGTTGGGGATCGCAGCCGACGAAACACCCGGTGAGGAAGGGGGTGTACCGGGCAACGATTTCTGCTCGCAGTATGAGGCGCCCGGCGCACCCCCTTCCTCGACCGCGCTGACCAACGACGTCGCGAGCGCATCGAAAAAACGCCGCAAATCAGTCAACGGCATCAGCATCAGGTCGTGCAGGCACAGCCCGGGCAATGCCTGCAACTGTTCGCGCGACCACTTCACACCCTGTGGGAGGTAACGCTGCTCTGGGGGCAGCACCACGTCGGCCTGAGCCTTCGTGCCGATGCGCCAGAGCAGGCTGTCGCCTTTCAGGCGGGCGCCGCCGCAGCTGGGACACTCGGTGTAGCTGCGGTACTTGGACAGCAGCACCCGGATGTGCATCTTGTAGGCCTTGCTCTCCAGGTACTCGAAGAAGCGGGCTATGCCGTACCAGTGCTGGTTCCACTTGCCATTCCAGTTCGGCGACCCGAACTTCACCCAGTGCTGCTGCTCCGGTGTCAGCTTGCTCCAGGGCGTGTCGCGCGGAATGCCGGCCGCCTCGGCGTGCTTCATCAGATCGTCCTGGCATTCTTTCCAGGCCGGTGTCTGAAACACCTTGACGGCGCCGTTGCGCAAGGTGAGCTTGTCGTCCGGAATCACCAGGCCATAGTCGACGCCGATGACCCGGCCAAAGCCGCGACAGCTCTCGCAGGCCCCGACCGGCGAGTTGAAGGAGAACATCGAGGGCGTGGGCTCGGTGTAGCGGATGTCGCTCTCGGGGCAGTGCAATCCGGTGGAGAACTTCCAGATGTCAGCCTCGCCCTCGTCGCGCAACACATACACCATCAGCTTGCCGGATCCGCGCTTGAGCCCGGCCTCGATGGCCTCCATCACCCGCACTGGCTCTGCATTGCTCAGGCGAAACCGATCGGCCACCACATCCAGCAGCTTGACGGCCTCGATCACCGGCTTGGCCTTTTTGCCCTTGGCCGGCGCCTCATCCTTCACTTCCCGCTGCACGATCCGTTCGGCCTGCACACGCGTGTAGCCGCTGGCCGAAAGCCACTGCTCGATTTCCTCCGGCGTGGTCGAGGCCGGCAGCTCGACCGGGAAGGTGACGACCAGACGCGGATCGCCCTGAGCCAATTCGCGCCGCTGGAGCTCCTCGAAGATCGACTCGGGCGAGTCGTGTCGCACGGGCAAGGCGGTGTCGCGATCGAACAGCTGCGCACCCCGCGCAAACAGCAGCTTGAGGTGGTCGTTCAGCTCGGTCATGGTGCCCACCGTCGAACGTGACGAACGCACCGGATTGGTCTGGTCGATGGCAATGGCCGGCGGCACCCCCTCGACCCGGTCGACGGCCGGCTTGTCCATGCGGTCCAGGAACTGGCGCGCGTAGGCACTGAAGGTCTCGACATAGCGCCGCTGCCCTTCAGCGAACAGGGTGTCGAACACCAGGCTGGACTTGCCCGAGCCGCTGGGGCCGGTCACCACCGTCAGTTCCCCGGTGCGGATGTCCAGATCCAGGTTCTTGAGGTTGTGCTGGCGCGCCCCCCGGATCCGGATCACGCCGGTGCCTCCATCAGGGACAGGATCGGTGGACGAGCGGATCGGGGACGTGGTGGACGGATCGTGAGACATGCAGGACTCCAAGCCTGGGGGCCAATCATTCTAGGCAGGCCCGCAAGGCCAGGCACCTGACTACGTCATTCCCACAATGCATCCGCCGCGCTGACGCACTAGAGTGGTGCAATCTGTCCGGAGTCCGTTCATGCCGCACCTTTTCCCTTTGCTGCGCACCAGCCTGACCACCCTGATCCTGTCCTGTGCCGTGGTGCCCGCGTGGTCACAACTGCGCATCGGTCAGCCCTCGGGCTTCACCGGTTCGGTGGCCGCCGGTGTCAAAGAGAACACCGAGGGTGCCCAACTGTATTTCGACGCCGTCAATGCCAAAGGCGGCGTCAACGGCCAGAAGATCGAGCTGATTTCGGTCGACGACCGTTTTGACCCGAAGGTCACGGTGGAGGTCGCGCGCGACCTGATCGTCCAGAAGAAAGTGCTGGCCCTGTTCCTGAACAGGGGCACGCCGCATGCCCAGGCGTTGATGCCGCTGCTGGCCGAATACAAGGTGCCACTGGTCGCACCGTCCACCGGCGCCATGGTCCTGCACGCCCCCGTTCATCCCTGGGTGTTCAACGTCCGGGCCACCTATCAGCGTGAAGCCATCCGGGCGATTGAACACCTGGCGGCCATCGGGATGACCCGACTGGCGGTGCTGGAAACCGACGACTCCTTCGGCGCAGACGCAGCGGCCGGCGCGGCCAAGGGCTTCGCCGAGGCCAAGCTCAGCCCGGTGTTCCAGGCCAAATTCCCGCGAGAGAACCCCGTGTTCACCGATCTGGCGGGTCAGGTCAAAGCCAGTGGCGCCCAGGCCGTCCTGATCTTCGGATCGGCGGGCAACACCGCCAACGCGGTCAAGGCACTGCGCACCAGCGGATCCCGCGCCCAGGTGGTCACCCTGTCGAACAACGCTTCCGACGGCTTCATCAAGCTGCTGGGCGAACACGGCCGTGGCGTGATCGTCACCCAGGTGTTTCCCTACGAGCGGTCGGTGGCTTCGCCCCTGATCAAGGAGGCCATGGATCTGGCCAAGGCCCGTGGGCTCGACACGGTGTCGCCCGCCATGATGGAGGGTTTTGCGGCGGCCAAGGTCATGGTTGAGGGGCTGCGCCGCGCGGGCGGATCGCCCACACCCGAGAAGTTGCGGGATGCCCTGGAGAGCATCCGCAACTACGACATGGGCGGTCTGAAGGTCAGCTACGGGCCTGACAACCACACCGGCCTGGACTTCGCCGATCTGTCGATCGTCGACGCGTCGGGGCGCTTCCGCCGTTGACGGCGGACCGCCAGGCTGATCAGCCCTTGGCCACCAGCACCGGCACCGGTGCGTGGGTCAGCACCTTTTGGGCGACGCTGCCCAGAATCAGGGCCTTGACACCCTGGCGGCCGTGCGAGGCCATGACGATCAGGTCGCAGTCCTCGGCCTTGGCGGTTTCCAGGATGCCTTCATAGACCACATTGCGCTCGATCGTATCCCCGGAAAACTTCACACCTTCAGCGGCACAGGCCTTGCCGATGGCGTCCAGCGCCTGTCCGGCCGCGTTGCGGGCTTCGGACATGTAGGCCTGCAGGCCGGCGGCCGAGGCGTCGCCGATGCCGATGTAGGGGAACGGGTCGATCACGTAAACACCGATGACTTCGGCACCCTGGCTCTTGGCCAGTTGGGCGGCGGTGGTGGCGGCAGAGGTGGCCAACGCGGAACCGTCGGTGGGCACGAGGATCTTCTTGAACATGGGGTCTCCTGTCAGGTCGTTTCGTTGCGGGAAGCGTCAGTGATGGTGTCACTGACGCTTGCGTGCATCCTAACGGAGATCCATGGCCAAGCCCTTGCGGCGGATCAAGAGTGATGCGGGTGACCGGCCCTGACGGGCTCCACCGTCACGGCACAGTACTTGAGCTCCGCAATCTTGCCGAACGGATCGAGCGCCGGATTGGTCAACAGGTTGGCCGCCGCCTCGGCATAGGCAAAGGGAATGAAAGCGGTGTTGGCCGGCGTACCCTCATCCAGACGGACCGTGAGTGCCACCTGCCCACGCCGTGACCGCACGCGTGCCGCATCACCGCCCCCCAGCCCCAGGCGTTCAGCGGTCTGCGGATGCAGGCTGACCACCGGCGCTGGCTCGATGGCCCCCAGGACATCGGACCGTCGGGTCATGCTGCCGGTATGCCAATGCTCCAGTTGGCGACCGGTGATCAGCACCAGCGGGTAATCGGCATCGGGCTCTTCGGCGGGCGGCCGCAAGGCGGCCGGGACCAGCCGTGCGCGACCGGTGGGGGTCGGATAGCCGTCGGTGAACACCACCGGATGCCCCGGATCGGTTTCATCGGCCACCGGGTAGATGACGGCAGCTTCGCGCTGAAGGCGCGCCCAGGACAGACCGGCGATGCTGGGCATGAGCTGTCGCATTTCCTCGAACACCGCGCCAATGCCGCAGGCGGCACCAGCGGTGGCGCTGCCATCGGGGGCCACGTCATAGCGCCAGGGCAAGCCCAGGCGCCGCGCCAGCTGTTCGGTGATCCAGGCATCGGCCCGCGACTCACCGGGCGATGGCACCGCCTTGCGGCCCAGCTGCACGCAGCGATCGGTGTTGGTGACACTGCCGGTTTTCTCGGGCCAGGCGGTGGCGGGCAGGATCACATCCGCCAAGCTGGCCGTCTCGGTCAGGAAGATGTCCTGCACCACCAGATGGTCGAGCCGCGCCAATGCCTCGCGCGCATGGGTGGCGTCGGGGTCGCTCATGGCCGGGTTCTCGCCCTGGATCAGCATGGCGCGGATCTGTCCATCGTGAGCAGCGTTGATGATCTCCACCACCGTCAGCCCCGGCTCCTCACCCAGGCTGCCCGGCGGAAGGCCCCACAAGGCCTCGGCCTTGTGGCGGGCATCGGGCTCGCTGACACGGTGGTAGTCCGGCAGCACCATGGGGATCAGCCCCGCATCGCTGGCGCCCTGCACATTGTTCTGCCCGCGCAGCGGATGCAGCCCGGTGCCAGGCCGACCGATCTGGCCCGTCACCATGGCCAGCGCAATCAGGCTGCGGGCGTTGTCGGTGCCGTGGGTGTGCTGGCTCACGCCCATGCCCCAGAGGATCATGCTGGCACGGGACGTGGCGTAGGCACGCGCCACCTCGCGGATGGTGTCGGCATCGATGCCGCAGACCGGGGCCATCGCTTCCGGGCTGAAGTCCGCGACATGGGCTTTGAGCAACTCGAAGTCCGTCGTGTGGGCATCAATGTAGGCGGTGTTGGCCAGCCCTTCGGCGATGATGGTGTGCAGCATCGCATTGAGCAGCGCCACATCGGTGCCGGAGCGAAAGCCCAGGTAGCGCCAGGCGTGCCGGGCCAGTTCGGTGCGGCGCGGATCGGCCAGCACCAGCTTCGTGCCCTGACGGATGGCGTTCTTGATCCAGCTGGCACCCACCGGGTGGTTCTGCGCCGGGTTGGCCCCGATGACGATGACGATCTCGGCCTTCGCCACATCGCGCAGCGGGTTGCTCACCACCCCGGAACCCAGTCCCTCCATCAGCGCCGCCACGCTGGAGGCGTGGCACAGGCGCGTGCAATGGTCCACGTTGTGGGTGCCGAAGGCGCTGCGGATGAGCTTCTGGAACAGGTAGGCCTCTTCGTTCGTGCCCTTGGCCGAGCCGAAGCCGGCCACCGGGGATTGCTTGCCCCTGGCAGACGTGCTGGCCAGGATACGCCGGAAGCCGGCGGCCGCCGCGTCCAGGGCCTCGTCCCAGCTGGCTTCACGGAACTGCGCGCGCACCTGCTCCGGCGTCAGCCGGTGCACCACCGCCACCGGGTCCTTGGCCACGCCTTCGCGCCGGATCAGTGGCATGGTCAGCCGGTCCGGACTGTGGGCGTAGTCGAAACCGAAGCGCCCCTTGACGCACAGCCGCTCCTCGTTGGCGGGCCCGGCCTTGCCCTCCACATGCTCGATGCGCCCGTCGCTCACGTGGTAGGTCAACTGGCACCCGACGCCGCAGTACGGGCAAACGGAATCGACCTGTTGCTGCGATGGACGGGCATAGGCGCCGTTGGCCGGGGCGATGGCGCCGGTGGGGCAGGCCTGCACGCACTCGCCGCAGGCCACGCACGTGCTCTGACCCATCTGATCGGCCTGGTCGAACACGATCTGCGCATGACCGCCACGGAAGGCCAGACCCAGCACGTCGTTGCCCTGCACGTCGCGGCAGGCGCGTATGCAGCGGGTGCACTGGATGCAGGCGTCCAGGTTCACGGCCATCGCCACATGGGACAGATCCCGTGCCGCTGCGGGCCTGGCCGGGTAACGTCCTGGCTGCGCGCCGGCCTTCGCGGCCCAATGCGCCAGCTCGCTGTCGTACTTGAGAACCGTGGTATCCGACGCATCGCTGAGCAGCAGCTCCAGCACGGTCTTGCGGGCCGAGGTCGCCCGCTGGCTTTCGGTCTTCACCACCATGCCCGCCTGCGGGGCGCGGCAACACGAGGGCGCCAGCACGCGTTCACCCTCGATTTCGACCACACAGGCCCGGCAATTGCCGGGACTGCCCAGGCGGTCGCTGTGGCACAGGTGGGGAAGTTCGATACCCACGCGGCGGGCCACTTGAAGCAGGGTCTCGCCGGGCCGCGCTTCCTGAGGCTGGCCATCCAGAGTGAAGGCAATGGGCGTCATGTCCCGCGGGAGGTCATCGGTCTTCATCGGGCGTCCTCCCCGTTGACTTCGTGGGCAAAGAAACGGAGCACCGAGTCCACCGGGTTGGGCGCCGCCTGGCCCAGGCCGCAGATGGAGGCATCGCGCATCACTTGAGACAACTCGCCCAGCAGGTCCGCGTCCCACACCGGTGCCTGCAGCAGCTGCACCGCCTTGGTGGTGCCGGCTCGGCAGGGTGTGCACTGGCCACAGGACTCGTGCTCAAAAAACCGCATCAGGTTGAGCGCGGCATCGCGCGCGCGGTCGTGCTGGCTGAGCACCACCACCGCCATCGACCCGATGAAGCAGCCGTGTTCGGCCAGGGTGTCGAAATCCAGCGGCACGTCGGCCAGACGCGCGGGCAGGATGCCACCCGACGCACCACCGGGCAAGTAGGCGTACAGCTCATGACCCGGCGGCATGCCACCAGCAAACTCGTCGACCAGCTCGCGCAGCGTGATGCCGGCGGGCGCCAGGCGCACGCCGGGCCGGTTCACACGGCCGGAGACCGAAAAGCGTCGCAGACCGCTGCGACCGCGCCGCCCCTGCGCCGCCAGCCAGGCGCCACCCTTGTCTAGGATGACCGGCACCCACCACAGCGACTCCAGGTTGTGCGCCAGCGTGGGCTGCCCGAAGACCCCGTGCAGCGCCACGATGGGAGGCTTGAGGCGCGGCATGCCACGCTTGCCTTCGAGCGATTCGATCAGGGCCGACTCTTCACCGCAGATGTAGGCGCCCGCGCCGCGTCGCAGTTCGATGGCGGGCGCCTGATAGCCAGGGAAGGCCTGCCCGAACCCGGTCAGCGCGGACTGCAGCAGCTCCAGCGCCAGGGTCAGGTGCACGCGTGCGTCGTGGTACTCGTCGCGCAGATAGAGCCAGATCCGGTCCGCGCCGACCACCTGCGCCGCAATCAGCGCACCTTCCAGCATCTGCATCGCTCCCGCCTGCGGGTCGGTGAGCACGGCCCAGTCCTTGAAGGTGCCGACCTCGCCTTCGTCAATGTTGACCACGAGGTGTCGTGGGCCCGCATGTGCGCGCACGGTTTCCCACTTGCGCCAGGCCGGGAAACCCGCCCCACCCAGCCCCCGCAGCACGGAGGCCTTGAGCTCGGCCAGTACGGCGTCGGCCGTCAGTGCGCCCGACAGCAAGCGCCGCAACTGCGGCAGATCGGACAGCTGAGGCGCCGGCAGTGCACGTGGGCCGGTCTGGCCGCTGTCCACCAGCGCCCGCACCGCGTCCGCCGTGGCTTCAGGCAACTGCCGCTGACCGACACAGGCGGCCGGCGCACCATGGCACAGACCGATGCACGGTGCGGCTTCGACCCGCGCGCTGGTGCCCATCTGGCGCTGCAGGTCCGCCAGCAGCGACTCGGCACCGGCCATGGCGCAGGACAGGCTGGTGCACACGCGCACCACCGTGGCCGGCACCTCGGCCTCGTCTTCGACCACATGAAAGTGGTGATAGAAGCTGGCCACCTCGAAGACCTCGACCTGGCTCAGGCGCAGGTGTTCCGCCAATGCGGCCAGGTGGCCTTTTCGCAGAGCGCCTTCGGCGTCCTGCAAGCGATGCAGATGCTCGATCAGCAGGTCACGGCGGGGGGCAAGGCCCGCACACAGGGCCTGCACGCGCTCGCGTACCGACGGCTGCACCTGCCGCCCCTTGGGCGTGGCGCGCGGACCGCGTCTGGCCGGCTCGGCTCGCAGGGGAATCACCCGGGTCGTCGTGGCGCCCATGTTGTCTCCGGTGTCATGAATCAGCGGAGGAGCGTAGCACCCGCCCCACCGTCAAATATGTGATTGAATGCATATTTGACCCCTTCAACGGCTTTACGTCCATGTGGCACATCGAGCTCTCCGCGCAATGGCGTATCGGTCCGGACCGAGAGCAGTTGCAGGACGCCAGCACACTGCTGGCGCTGCTGGCCGCGGTGCAGGCCGGCGGCAGCCTGGCGCAAGCCGCGCGCGAGCTCGGCCTGTCCTACCGGCATGCCTGGGGGCTGGTCGGACAGGCGGAGGCCTCGCTGGGACAAGCCCTGATGCTGCGCGGCCGGGGCCAAGGTTCCCACCTGACCGAAACCGGAAAGCGGCTGGTCTGGGCCGACGCGCGGGTGACAGCCCGGCTGCAACCGCTGCTGGCATCGCTGGCATCCGAGGTCGAGGGCGATCTGGGACGCAGTCAGCGCAAGGATCGGGCCGTGCCGCGCCTGCATGCCAGCCATGGCTTTGCCGTCGCCCGCCTGCACGAGCACCTGAGCACGCGGCAGGTGGCGGTGGAATTGCGCTACCGCAACAGCCTGGAGGCGGTGGCCGCCCTGGCGCAGGGCGACTGCGAACTGGCCGGCTTTCATGTGCCACTGGGTGAATTCGAGAAAGCGGCCGCGCAGCGGTTCCGACCCTGGCTGCATGAGGGATCGCATCGCCTGGTGCAACTGGCCGTGCGCACCCAGGGCCTGTTTCTGGCACCGGGCAACCCCTTGAAGATGGCCGGCATACACGACCTTCGCCGCCGGGGCATTCGCTTCGTCAATCGCCCCGAAGGTTCAGGCACCCGGGTGCTGACCGATCTGCTGCTGCAGCGCCACGGCATCCATGCGCGGGAGGTGGCTGGCTACGACAACACCGAACTGACCCACGCGGCCGTGGCCGCCTACGTGGCCAGCGGCATGGCCGATGCCGGCATTGGGGTGCAGACAGCGGCCGAGCGTTTCGGACTGGGTTTCATCCCGCTGCTGCGCGAGCGGTACTTCTTTGCGATCCCGTCCGACGGCGAGCACAGGCGCATGCTGCAACCCATCCTGACGGCCCTGCAATCGGCGAGCTTCCGGTCGCAGGTGGCATCGCTGCCAGGCTACGAGGCCGCAGACACGGGCCGGGTGCTGAGCATTGCCGAGGCTTTCGGGGACTGAATCGGGTCAGCGACGCGCGACCGCCGCCGGCAAAGCCGCCGGCGCGTGCCAGCCGTCGCCGTCGAACCAGGCTTCTCCGTCCAGAAACGCACGGAGCATCGGCAAGGCGTCCTGGCCCCAGAAGTGGCGCCCACTGACGGTGCAGGTGGGCACACCGAAGACCCCTTGCGCCAGGGCCTCGTCGGTGTTGCGGCGCAGTTGCTGCTTGACCATCTCGGCGTCGGCTCCCGGCCAGTCGCTCCCGCGCTCGGCCATCTGAGCTTGCAGCAAGCGCTCCAGTTCAGCCAGCCGCCCGGGGGCCACCGGGTCACCGCCGCCCTGCCAGACATGACGGAACACCAGGCCCGTGACATGGCGGTTGGTTTCGCCAGCCGACAGGTCGGCGGCCGCGGCCAGCGCCAGACGCAGCAGTGGCAGCGGATTGAAGGGATGCGCCGCGGGCAGATCGAGCGCCACACCCTGCCGGTGCGCCAGCCACGCGACCTGACGGTAGGTCCATTCACGCTTGCCGGGAATCTCAGCGGGACCGAGTTGCCCGTGGGCCTTGAGCAATGCGGCAAACAGCACGGGCCGGTAACGCACCCGCACGCTCAGGCCCATCAGCGCGGTGGGCAATGCCTCGAACGCCAGGTAGGCGTACGGCGAAATCGGGTCGTACCAGAAGGTGATGTCGTGGACGACCGGCGGCGTCACCATGGCCCGCTCCCCTGGCGTTGCTCGATGCGCGACCAGGCTGCCTTACGAGCCGCACTGTCCATCGCTCCCCATCGGGCGATCTCGTCGATGGTGCGGAAGCACCCTTCGCAGAGCCCGGTGGCGGCATTCATGCGGCAGACCGACACACACGGCGAGGGATAGTCCTGGCCGCGATGGCGCTGCCGCGCGTCATGCAGGTTGATTGGCGGACGAGGGTGCGCAGGTTCGGGCGAGCGGAACAGCGAGAAGGCCATGGTGATGTCCGATCAGGTGGCGGCGGGCACCGTCACGTCGCACACCGGTGCGCCGGTGAGCTCGCGCAGTTCGGCGGGCGACAGGCGGAACACCGCGTGCGGATGACCGGCGGCGGCCCAGACGACGTCGAACCGGAAGAGTTGCTCGTCGATGAGCGTGACCGGCGGCTGGATATGCCCCACTGGCGAGACGCCACCAATGGAGAAACCGGTGGCCGACTTGACGAAGTCGGCATCGGCACGGCCCAGCTTGCCGCCGTCGGCGCACACCAGCGCCTGGACCTTCTTCTCGTCGACCCGCAGGTCGCCGGACGTGACCACCAGCACCGCGGCGTTGTCGCTCTTGCGGCGGAAAATGATGCTCTTGGCAATCTGCCCCAGGGCCACACCCAGCACATCGGCCGCCTGCTGGGCGGTGCGTGCCGCGTCATCGAGCATGACCGGGTCGTGGGGATGCCCCATGGCCTCCAGGGTTTCGACGACGCGGCGGACAGCGGCCGGCACGTCCTGGACAGTGAGATCGATCGGATTCATGACCAGAATCTTAGTGCCGGGAATGCAGCCCCGGCCCCTTGGGGGTCAAGTGGCGGCGCGCTTGACCATGAAGAGGCTGGCCCCCATGGCCATCAGTACCCCGCCAAAGACCCGGTTCTGCGCGCGGCGCGCCCTGGCCGTGGCCAGCCAGCGCTGGGCCCGCGAGGCAAGAAAGGCATAGCCGTGCATGACCACCAGATCCACCCCGATGGAGGTGGCCAGCAGGATCAGCAACTGTAGCCACAAGGGACGGTTCGGGTCGATGAACTGGGGCAGCACCGCCACCATGAACACGATCCCCTTGGGGTTGGTGACGTTGGTGAAGAAGCCCAGCGTCACCCGCTGACGAACCGAAGGCAGACCGGGCACACCCGAGGCCTGCGCATGCTGGCCTCCGGCCGCCTGCACCGGAGCGCGCCATTGCTGGAAACCCAGCCAGATCAGGTAGGCCGCGCCGAGCACCTTGACCACGGTGAAGGCCGTGGCCGATGCGAGCAGCAATGCCCCCACGCCCACGCCCGCCACCAGCAGCACCACCGACAGGCCCAGTTGCAGGCCGACAATGGTGGCGCTGGCGTTGCGCACACCATAGGCCAGGCCGTGGCTCATCGACAGCACGGCGCCGGAGCCGGGCGAAATGGCGATCACCCAGGACGCGGCAAAAAACGCCAGCCAGACGTTGAGATCCATCTCAGCCCACCCGCTTGGCCATCAATGCCCGCGCCACACGCGAGCCGCTGGGCCGCCCCAGCTGCTCACTGATGTACGCACCAGCGTCCACCAGCTTGTCCAGATCGATGCCGGTGGCGATGCCCAGCCCGTGCATCAGGTAGACCACATCCTCGGTGGCCACGTTGCCCGTCGCGCCTTTGGCATATGGGCAGCCGCCGAGGCCGGCGACCGACGACTGGAAGTTCCATACGCCCATTTGCAGCGCGGCATAGGTGTTGGACAGCGCCTGGCCATAGGTGTCGTGGAAATGGCCGCTGATGTGATCGATGTCGAAGTGCGCCAGCGTGGCCTCGATGGCGGCCTGTACCTTCTTCGGCGTGCCGACGCCGATGGTGTCGGCCACGTCGACACGCTGCACACCGATGCCTTTCATCAGGCCCGCGAGGTAGCCCACGCGCTCGGGCGCAATCTCGCCTTCATAAGGGCAGCCCACGGTGCAGCTCATGGCACCGCGCACCGCGATGCCGGCCGCCAGCGCCGCCTGCACCACCGGCGCAAAGCGCTCGATGCTCTCGGCGATCGAGCAGTTGATGTTCTTCTGGCTGAAGGCCTCGCTGGCCGCGCCAAACACCACGATCTCGTCGGGCCGGTCGGCCACCGCCGCTTCATAGCCCTTGAGGTTGGGCGTGAGCACCGAATAGCGCACGCCCGGCGCACGCGTGACACCCTGCATCACCTCGTGGTTGTCCGCCATCTGCGGCACCCACTTGGGACTGACGTAGCTGGTGACCTCGATTTCCTTGAGGCCGGCCGCCTGCAGGCGGTGCACCAGCTCGATCTTGACGGTGGCGGGCACCGGCTGCTTTTCGTTCTGCAGGCCGTCACGGGGGCCGACGTCGATGAGGCGGACTTTCGATGGCATGTTCATGGCTGACTTTCAATAGCCCCGAAAGCGGTCGACCAGGCCGGCGATGGGCTGGCCGGCTTCGAGCGCGCGGATCTTGCCCGCGATCTGGGCAATGCTTTCGTCGCGCAGGGTGCGCGCCGAGGTGTGGGGGGTCAATGTGAGTTTCGGGTGGCGCCAGAAGGGATGTTCCGGTGGCAGGGGCTCGGTGCGGAAGACGTCCAGCGTGGCACCGGCCAGATGGCCACTGTCGAGCAAGGCCAGCAGGTCCTCTTCAACCAGGTGCGCGCCGCGCGCGACGTTGACCAGATAGCCCCCGGGCAGGAGCCGGCCCAGCGTCTCGCGGTTGAGGATGTCGCGGGTGTCGGGCGTGAGCGGCAGCAGGTTCACCAGCACCCGGCAGGATGACAGAAAGGTCTGCAGGCCGACATCGCCATGATGCGTGCGCACCCCTTCCAGCACCTTGGGGGTGCGGCTCCAACCGTGCACCGGAAATTCGAACACCGACAGCGCCTGCGCCACCCGCGCGCCCAGCACACCCAGGCCCATGACGCCGACTGGAAAATCGGCCCGGCTGCGCGGCTTGCGGAAGGACCAACGGCCTTCGCGCATGTCGGCCTCGTAGGCATCGAACTCTCGGAAATGGCGGATGACTGCGTGGCTCACGTATTCGGCCATCTGCACCGACATGCCCGCATCGTCCAGGCGCACCACCTGGGCACCGGCCGGCAGCCGCAGCTTGAGCAGGGCATCGACGCCCGCGCCGATGTTGAACAGCGCCTTCAGGCCAGGCTGTTCGTCCAGAAATTGCTGAGGCGGGGCCCAGACCACGGCATAGTCCGCCGGCGCCGCGCCCGGCTGCCAGACCTCGATGGTGGCCCTGGGCAGGGCCTGGCCGAGCCCCTGGAGCCAGGGTTCGGCCTTGGTGTCGGTGCAACAGAAAGCGATTCGCATGACCCGAGCTTACCCGGCAGCGGAAAAACCTGCTGTCAAGCGCTTTGCAGCTTCAGCAGTTCCGCACCCTCGGTCACCTGGTCGCCCGGCGCGAAGAGCAGTTCCGCCACGGTCCCGTCGGCCGGAGCAGCGATGGTGTGCTCCATCTTCATGGCTTCCATCACCGCCAGCGGCTGGCCTTTCTTGACCGCATCGCCGGCCTTGACCGCGAAACTCACCACCTTGCCGGGCATGGGGGCGGTCAAACGACCACCTTCGGCCGCGGTCTCTCCCGCGTGGGCCAGGGCATCGAGCTCGGTGATCACGGCTGCCCCCAGGTCGCAGAACAGGTGCACTGTCTCGCCAAACTGCCAGGTCTGCACCGTCTGACGACGCCCGTGGAACTGCAGGTCGATGCGCGTACCACTCTCGGCCGGCAGCGCGGTGAAGGACAGAGGGCCCGCCACCTCGCCGACGGACAGATGCAGTGCGCCGTCATGCAGGTAGGCCAGTTGCGCGGTCAGGGCCTCCCCCTGGTACTCGAAGTCGAATCGGCGCTTGGTCAGTCCAAACGGGCGCCAACCGTCCGTGCGCGAGAACGGGTCGGGGGTTTCGCCCGCCTTCTCGTGAACCAGGGTCTGCGCCACGGCGGCAGCAACCGCCAGCTCGCGGCCGACACGGTCCTGCTGGAACAGCACGGCCGCTTCACGTGGGATCAGCGCCGTGTCCAGCCTGGCCTGGGCAAAAGATTCGCTGACCACCACATGGCGCAGGAACTGCACGTTGGTGGCCAGGCCCACGATGTGTGTCTGGGTCAGCGCGGCGTCCAGGCGGGCCAGCGCCTCGGCACGTGTTGCCCCGTGCACGATCAACTTGGCCACCATCGAGTCGTAGAAGGGGCTGATGGCATCGCCCTCCCGAACGCCATCGTCAAAGCGCACGGTACTGCGCTCAAAGCTGGCGTGCCCGGGCTTGCGGTAGACCGCCAGACGACCGGTGGCCGGCAGGAACTGGTTGTCCGGGTTCTCGGCACAGATGCGGGCCTCGATGGCATGACCGTGGAACTTCAGTTCATCCTGCTTCAGGGGCAGCGGCTCGCCGGAAGCGACGCGCAATTGCCACTCCACCAGGTCCAGCCCCGTGATGGCCTCCGTCACCGGATGCTCTACCTGCAGGCGGGTGTTCATCTCCATGAAATAGAAGCGCATCTGCTCCGGATGGTCGTAACCACCCGGCTGCTCGACGATGAACTCCACCGTGCCGGCACCCACATAGTTCACCGCCTTGGCCGCGGCCACCGCCGCCAGGCCCATCTGCTGGCGCAGCTCGGGCGTCATGCCTGGCGCGGGCGCCTCCTCGAGCACCTTCTGGTGGCGCCGCTGCACCGAGCAGTCGCGCTCGAACAGGTAGACGCAGTTGCCGTGGGTGTCGCCGAAGACCTGGATCTCGATGTGGCGCGGGCGCTGCACGTACTTTTCGATCAGTACCGCATCGCTGCCGAAGCTGTTGCGCGCCTCGCGCTGGCAGCTGGCCAGGGCCGCAGCGAAGTCTTCGGCCTTCTCGACCGCGCGCATGCCCTTGCCGCCGCCGCCAGCGCTGGCCTTGATCAGCACCGGGTAACCGATGCGGTCGGCCTCGTGCTTGAGCATGGCCGGATCCTGGTCTTCACCGTGGTAACCGGGGACGAGCGGCACACCGGCCTGCTCCATCAGGCGCTTGGACTCTGCCTTCAGCCCCATGGCCTGGATGCTGGCGGCCGAGGGGCCGATGAACACCAGACCGTTGGCGGCGCAGGCGTCGGCAAACGCCTCGTTCTCGCTGAGGAAGCCGTAGCCGGGGTGAATCGCCTGCGCGCCGGTGGCCTTGGCCGCGGCAATGATGCGCTCCCACTGCAGGTAGCTGTCCTTGGGCGCGCTGCCACCGATGTGAACCGACTCGTCGCAGGCGGCCACGTGCTTGGCGCTGGCGTCGGCATCGGAGTACACGGCCACGGTGCGCACACCGAGGCGGCGGGCGGTGGCCGCGACACGGCAGGCAATTTCACCGCGGTTGGCGATCAAAATCTTATTGAACATACAGCAGTCCTATACAGAGGCAGCACCGGGAGACAACAGGGCACGCAGGCGACGCAGCGCCGCGCGCAGGAACTTGAACAGCAGCCAGGTGACGATCCACATCAACACCACGGCGATGATCAGCAGGACACCAAAGATCAGCGGGTGATTCGTCGCCAGCCACAGGGCACCGACCACCAGGCCATCTTCCAGCAGGCTGGCTGCCACGTTGGACAGTGGCTCGGGTGAGGTGTTGATGGCGGCGCGGGTGGTGGTCTTGGCGGCCTGGCTGCTGGCTGCCAAGGTCCCGCCCATCAGCGCCGCCACCAGCGCCAGGGTGGCGTGGTCGGCCCCGAACACGCCGGCCGCCAGTGCGGCACCAGCCGGCACCCGGATCACGCTGTTGACGATGTCCCAGAGCGAGTCCAGACCCGGAATTTTGTCGGCAAAGAACTCGATGAACAGCAACGCGCCGCTGGCGGCCAGCACCATGGGATGCTGCAGCACCTGCAGACCGGCTGGCAGCACCATCCACCCGGCAGCCCCCATAGCGCCCACCAGAAACACCACGGCATACAGGCGAAAGCCGCTGACCCAGCCCAAAGCCGCCGCCAGCGCCAGCAGACTGGGCATGTCGAGCAACTGCAAGGCCTGGTCCACAGCGTCTTTCCAGATCAGGCCAGCCAGGACGGCTTGCGCTTCTGCAGGAAGGAGGCCACGCCTTCACGGCCCTCATCACTGGCGCGGATGTCGGCGATGCCTTCGACCGTGGCCTCGATCAAGGCGGCATCGATCTCCCGCTGGGCCACGTCCTGAACCAGCTTCTTGCAGGCGCGCACGGCAGCAGGGCTGGCGCTCACCAGCGCCTGGGCAAGCTCGTTCACCTTGGCCTCCAGCGCATCGGCGTCCACCAGCTCGTGCACGAAACCGATGCGGTGCGCCTCCTGGGCCGAGAAGCGCTCGGCGGTCAGGAAATATCGGTGCGCGGCGCGCGCGCCCATGGCGCGGATCACGTAGGGGCTGATGGTGGCCGGAATCAGGCCCAGCTTCACCTCGCTCAGGCAGTAGGTGGCGGTGCGCACGCTCACGGCCATATCGCAGGCCGCGACCAGGCCCATGCCGCCCGCGAACACGTCGCCCTGCACGGCGGCGATGGTGGGCTTGGGGCATTCGTAGATGGCCTTGAGCATGGCCGCGAGCTGACCAGCGTCGGCGATGTTCTCTTCGCGCGTGTAGTCGGCCATGCGACGCATCCAGTTCAGGTCGGCGCCGGCGCAGAAGGCGGGGCCTTCGGCGGCCAGCACCACGGCGCGCACATCGCTGTTCGCGCCGACCGACTCGAACGCGGTCTTGAGCTGCTGGATCACCTCGTCGTTGAAGGCATTGCGCACCTCTGGACGGGTGAGCTTGATGCGGGCAATGCGGTCGTTGACCGCCAAGGTCAGGGCTTGGGTCATGCCTTGGATTCCTCTTGCAGCAGATAGACCAGATCCAGCTCCGGGCAGGGCTGGCCAAGCGCGGTGAGCGCGGCCGTGACTTGGCCGCGGTGGTGCGTGCCATGGTTGAACACATGCGCCAGCGTGGCCGCGAAAGGGAGCGACATCGCCTGCCCGCGCATGTTGGTGTAGTTCAGTGCGCCGTTGAAACGCTCGGCCGGCCAGGACTCGATCAGCGGCAGCCAGTTGGCCGCACCGCCCTTGAGGGCCTGGCCCAGCCGGTCGCGGTCGGGCTCGACCTCAGCGTTCAGCTCCACCTTGGGCGACACGCCCCGGGCAAAGCGCGGGTACCAGAGCATGTGTTCGCCCACCAGCAGGTGGTTGAGCGTGCCGTGGATGCTCTTGAAGAACAGGCCCAGGTCCTTGCGGTAGTCGGACTCGGACACTTCAGCCAGCGCCTCGACCAGGCGGCGCGTAGCCCAGACGTTGTAGCGGGCCAGCTGAAGGAAATGGGCGCGGGCGTCCATGGCGCTCACATGCGGAACAGGCCGAACTTGGTCTCGGGGATCGGCGCGTTCAGCGAAGCCGACAGGCCGAGCGCCAACACCCGGCGCGTGTCGGCGGGGTCGATCACACCGTCGTCCCACAGGCGCGCGGTGGCGAAGTAGGGGTGGCCTTGAACTTCGTACTGCTCCTTGATCGGCGCCTTGAAGGCAGCCTCTTCCTCGGCACTCCAGCTGCCACCCTTGGCCTCGATGCCGTCGCGCTTGACGGTGGCCAGCACGCTGGCGGCCTGCTCGCCGCCCATGACCGAGATGCGCGCGTTCGGCCACATCCACAGGAAGCGCGGGCTGTAGGCGCGGCCGCACATGCCGTAGTTGCCGGCGCCGAAGCTGCCGCCGATGATGACCGTGAACTTCGGCACCTGGGCAGTGGCCACGGCCGTCACCATCTTGGCGCCGTTGCGGGCAATGCCCTCGTTCTCGTACTTGCGACCGACCATGAAGCCGGTGATGTTCTGCAGGAAAACCAGCGGCGTCTTGCGCTGGCAGCACAGCTCGATGAAGTGCGCGCCTTTGAGCGCCGATTCGCTGAACAAAATGCCGTTGTTGGCGATGATGCCCACCGGCATGCCCTCGATGCGCGCGAATCCGCAGACCAGGGTGGTGCCGAAGCGCGACTTGAACTCGTCGAACTCGGAGCCGTCGACGATGCGGGCAATGATCTCGCGCACGTCGAAGGGCTTGCGCGTGTCCGTCGGGATCACACCGTACAGCTCCTCGGCCGGGTACAGCGGCGCCACGGGATCAATCGTCGCAATCGGCGGCATCTTGCGGGCATTCAGGTTCTTCACCGCCTGGCGCGCCAGCGCGATGGCATGCAGGTCGTTCTGCGCCAGGTGATCGGCCACGCCAGACAGGCGCGTGTGCACGTCGCCACCACCCAGGTCTTCGGCACTCACCACCTCCCCGGTGGCGGCCTTCACCAGTGGCGGGCCGCCCAGGAAAATGGTGCCCTGGTTCTTGACGATGATGGTCTCGTCGCTCATGGCCGGCACGTAGGCGCCGCCGGCCGTGCAAGAGCCCATGACCACCGCGATCTGCGCGATGCCCTGCGCGCTCATGTTGGCCTGGTTGAAGAAGATGCGGCCGAAGTGGTCGCGGTCGGGGAAGACCTCGTCCTGGTTCGGCAGGTTGGCGCCGCCCGAGTCCACCAGGTAGATGCAGGGCAGGTGGTTCTGCTGCGCCACTTCCTGCGCGCGCAGGTGCTTCTTGACGGTCAGCGGGTAATAGGTGCCGCCCTTCACCGTGGCGTCGTTGCAGACGATCATGCAGTCCACGCCACTGACGCGACCGATACCGGCGATCACGCCAGCGCAGGGTGCATCGCCGTTGTACATGGCGTGCGCCGCCATGGGGCTGAGCTCCAGGAAGGGCGTGCCCGGGTCCAGCAGCATCTGCACGCGGTCGCGCGGCAGCAGCTTGCCGCGAGCCGTGTGTTTGGCACGGGCGGCTTCGCCGCCACCCTGGGCAGCCTTGTCGATCTGGGCTTTCAGATCCTCCACCAGTGCCCGCATGGCAGCGGCATTGGCCTGAAAGTCGGCGGAGCGGGCGTTGAGCTTGGTTTCCAGCGTCGGCATGGGTCTTGTCCCTCAGGATGATCGGTCCATTGTGGAGGATAGGTCAGCCAGAAGGTAGCGGGATGCCACCATGGTTGCAAATTACGCCATCATTGGCGACACTTGGCTCATGCCCGCCCGCGCTGACCATCGCTCGACCACGCCACCAGCAGGTTCACTCCTGCACGGGGTCGCGCTCACGCCCGTTGCTTTCGTACAGGCCGTGATGCGGGCGTTCGAGCACCGAGGCCTGGCCGGGGACGATGCGCTGAAGGCGGCACAAATTGCGCCATCGGACTTGAACAATCCCGCTCACCGCGTCACCGCGGCCCAGTTCGAAGCCCTCTCGGCCGCGGCCATGCAGCAACTGGACGACGAAGCCCTGGGCTGGTTCTCCAGACCCTTGCCCTGGGGCAGCTATGGCATGCTGGCCCGCGCCTCCCTGTCGGCACCGACGCTGGGCGTGGCGCTCAAACGCTGGTGCCGGCACCACGGGCTGTTGACCCGCGACATCAGTCTGTCTCTCCAGACCGCCGGCGACGACGCGCGCATCATCCTGACCGAGCATCGCCCGCCTGGTGGCGACGGCACCCTGCGCGAGTTCTGTCACGTGTCCGTGCTGCGCAACGTCCATGGTCTGGCCTGCTGGCTGGTGGATTCACGCATCCCCTTGCGGGGGGCCAGTTTCACGTTCGATGCACCCGCCCACACCGATGCCTATGCGGTGCTGTTCGACGGACCGGCCCGCTTCGGCGCCGAGCAGACCGGCATCCACTTCGATGCCCGCTACCTGGGACTGCCCATCAAGCGCGATGAGGCCGCCATGACCCAGATGCTGCAACGCGCCCTGCCCATCCAGGTGCGACCCTACCGCCGCGACCGCCTGCTGGTGCAACGGGTGCGTCAGTTGCTATCCACCCGACCGCAGGACACCCGCAACGCCGACGACGTGGCGGCCCTGCTCAACACCTCCGCCCGCAGCCTGCACCGTCAGCTCCGGGATGAAGGTGCCAGCCTGCAAGCGCTCAAGGACGAGGTGCGCCGCGAGCGCGCCATGAACCTGCTTCAGCGAAGCGGCAAGCCGGTCAAGCAGGTGGCCGAAGCCGCGGGCTTCCAGAACGAGAAAAGCTTCATCCGGGCCTTCAAAGGCTGGACAGGCATGACGCCAGGGGAGTGGCGCGGGCAGGCCTGAGGCCACCCGCCGGCCACCATCAAGGCATTCCGAGCGCCGCCGCCAGCTCATCCATGTGCTGGAACACCCGCTCCACCGCCAATCCTTCGAACGCGCGCCCATGGCCCGCCGGGCAGTAGCCCCAGACCGTGGCGCCGGCCGCCAGGCCGGCCTGAACGCCGGTGGCGGTGTCCTCGATGACCAGGCAGCGCCCGGGATGAATGCCCACGTGCGCGGCGGCCGCCAGGTACACATCGGGGTGTGGCTTGGACCGCGGCAGGTCGTGGCCGCTGAAGATACGGTCCTCGAAATACGGTCGCATGCCCGCCATCTCGATCTGCATCACCACCTTGGCCTTGTCGGCCCCCGACGCGCAGGCAATCCGGCCCGACGTGTGGTGATGGGCCGCCCTCACCGCCCCCAGCGCGCCGTCCATGGCACGCAACTCGGCGCGCAGGCGCTCGTCGCGACGGGCGTAGAAAGCCCGCATCCAGTCTTCCGTGAGCGGGCGACCGGTCTCGGCCTCGATCCGCGCACGTTCATCGCGCACAGCCTTGCCAATGAAGATGCGCTCGCATTCGGCCTGATCCAGCGCCCAACCCGCCTCGTTGAGCATCTGTCGCAGCACCCCGTTGGTGATGGGTTCGCTGTCGACCAGCACGCCGTCGCAATCGAACAGCACCGCATCGAAACGCAAGCTCATCGGATGTCTCCGTCCACATAAAACCATCGCCCGTCTTCGCGAACAAACCGGCTTCGCTCATGCAGGCGCTGCCCGCGACCGGCCACGCGCGAGCGCGCCACGAACTCCACCTCGGCGTGATTGGCATCGACCGGACGGTGATCCCGCACCTCCAGACCCAGCCACTTGATGTCCGGCTCCAGGGTCAGGTCGGCGGGTCGGGTGGATGGGTGCCAACTGGACCGCAGGTATTCCAGCCGGCCCAGGACAAAAGCGCTGTAGCGCGAGCGCATGAGTTGCTCGGCATCAGGGGCGGGCACGTCGTGGTCCAGGTAGCGGCCACAGCACTGGTCAAAGGCCACCGGGCGCCCACGGGGGTCGGTTCGGCCACAGGGGCAGTCAGAAGGCATGGTGTCAGGTCTCGTCGGCGCGTACGGCGGTGCGTCAAGGAAAGGCGTATCGTACCGGGGTCATCCCTTTCCGGAGCGCTCCATGACCGACCTGTCCGCCTACCCCATCACCCGAAAGTGGCCCGCGCAGCATCCCGATCGCCTGCAGCTCTACAGCCTGCCGACACCCAACGGGGTCAAGGTGTCGATCATGCTGGAAGAGTGCGGACTGCCCTACGAGGTGCACCGGGTGAGCTTCGAGACCAACGACCAGTTCACGCCCGAGTTCCTGTCACTGAATCCCAACAACAAGATCCCTGCCATCCTGGACCCGAACGGCCCGGACGGGCAGCCGCTGGCGCTGTGGGAGTCGGGCGCCATCCTGATCTACCTGGCCGAAAAGACCGGGCAGTTCCTGCCGGCCGAGCCGTCTCGCCGCTACGAGACCCTGCAATGGCTGATGTTCCAGATGGGTGGCATCGGCCCCATGTTCGGCCAGGTGGGCTTCTTCACCATCTTCGCGGGCAAGGACTTCGAGGACAAGCGTCCGCGCGACCGATACACCGCGGAAGCCCGGCGCCTGCTGGGCGTGCTGAACCAGCGCCTGCAGGGCCGTCAGTGGATCATGGGCGACGACTACACCATCGCCGACATCGCCATCTGGCCCTGGGTGCGCAACCTGGTCGAACGCTACAAGGCGGGCGATCTGGTCGGTTACGCCGAGTTCACCCAAGTGCACCGCGCGCTGGCCAACTTCGTCGCCCGCCCCGCCGTGCAAAAAGGCCTGACCATCCCGGCCGCGCCGAACTGAGCAAGCCCAACGCGCGAAGTACCATCAGCCCAGGGCACCCGTGGAACCGGCTCCGCCGGGCCACAGGGTGCGTCCCCCCTCGCAGCGCCGCAGGCGCGCCACGGAGGGGGGAAGCCGCGCCAGCGGCGCAGGGGGGTGTCAGTCACTTCCTCCAGAAGTGCCCCGTGAACAGCACCAGGAAGGACAGCAGCTCCAGCCGCCCGAGCACCATCGCAAAGCTCAGAATATTCAGTTGCAGGTCACCCAGCACACCGAAGTTGCTGGCAGGCCCCACCATACCCAGGCCCGGGCCGATGTTGTTGAGCGTGGCCACCACGGCCGAGAACGAGGTCACCAGGTCCACGCCAGTGAACAGCATGAGCATGGTCAGGCCCATGGTGGCGGCCCCGTAGATCAGCATGAAGCCCAGCACCGCGGTCATCACCTGCATCGGCACCACCTGCCCGCCCAGGGTCACCGGGTTGACCACCCGGGGGTGAATGATGCGTACCAGCTCACGCCGCGCCTGCTTGATCAGCAGGATCATGCGGACCATCTTGATGCCACCACCGGTGGATCCGGCGCAGGAGGCAAAGGTGCCCAGGAAAATCAGCAGCACCGGCGCAAACACCGGCCACAAGGCGTAGTCGGTGGTCGCGTAGCCGGTCGTGGTGGCCAGCGAGATGACATGGAAGGCGCTCACGCGCAAGGCTTCCGGGAACTGTTCGTACACGCCGTGCACCGCCAGCAGTGCAGCCACCAGCAGGATCGACATGGCCAGCACCGTGATGTAAGTGCGGATCTCCCGGTCATGGGTCAGCGGCACCAGGGTCCGGCTGCGCAGCACGATGAAATAGCGCACGAAACTGATCCCGGACAGCGCCATGAAGACCATGGCCACGTACTCGACCCGCACCGAATCGAAATGCCCCAGACTGGCGTCGTAGGAAGAAAAGCCCCCCAGCCCCATGGTCGTGCACATGTGCATGAAGGCATCGGCCCAGCTCATCCCCGCCCACCGGTAGGCCAGCAGGCACAGGCCCGAGAACAGGAAGTACACTCCCCACAGTCCCCGAGCCGTCTCGGCGATGCGGGGCGTGAACTTGGTGTCCTTCATGGGCCCGGGTGTCTCGGCCTTGTACAGCTGCATGCCACCCAGGCCCAGCAGCGGCAGCACCGCCACCACCAGCAGCATGATGCCAAGCCCCCCGATCAGCTGCAGGAAGCAGCGCCAGACGTTGACCGAAACCGGCAGATGATCCAGCCCCGACAGCGCCGTGGCCCCGGTGGCGGTCAGGGCGCTCATGGCCTCGAAGTAGGCCTTGCTCCAGCTGATGTCGGGCACCGTGAACATCAGGGGCACGGCGGAATACGCCGGCAGCAGCATCCACACCATGTTGACCAGCAGGAAACCGTCCTTGGCCTGCAGTTCGCGCCGGTAGCGGCGCGTGGCCATCGCAATCAGCCAGCCGCTGCCAGCCGCCAGGGCAAAGGCGCCTTCCCAGACGTAGCGGTACTCTTCATGGTCTTCGCTCCAGGCCCAGGCCAGGGGCACCAGAAAGGCAAAGGCAAACGCGAACAGCACGCGTGAAAACACGTTGAGGGCCGGCAGGACGCTGGTCATGAATGTTCAGCCGAAGAAGGTGGCACTGACCTGGAACAGGCGCTCGACTTCACGCACCGACCGTTTGTTGGGAATGAAGATGATGATGTGGTCGTCGGCCTTGATGACCGTGTCGTGGTGCGGCATGAGCACCTCGGAATCCCGTCCCTCTCCGCGCACGATAGCGCCGATGCGGGCCCCCTTGGGCAGCTTGACCTGTTCGACCGTGCGCCCCACCAGGCGGGAAGTTTTCTCGTCGCCACGGGCCACGCCCTCCAGCGCCTCGGCCGCACCCCGGCGCAGGCTGTGCACCGCCACCACATCGCCGCGACGCAGGTGCGCCAGCAGTTCGCCGATCACCGTCTGCGCGGGCGAGATGGCAATGTCGATGGTGCTGCCCTGCATCATGTCGGCATAGGCACGCCGGTTGATGAGCGACATCACCCGCTTGGCGCCCAGCCGCTTGGCCAGCATGGACGACATGATGTTGTCCTCGTCGTCGCTGGTCAGCGCAAGGAACAGGTCCATTTCACCGACGTTCTCTTCTTCCAGCAGGTCCTCGTCGGCCGCATCGCCCTGCAACACCAGAATGTGCGACGGCAGCTGGCTGGCCAGGTACTCGCATCGCTTGGGATGGCTTTCGATGATCTTGACGTCGCACTGTCCGATCAGGCTGCGCGCCAGGCGCAACCCGACCTTGCCGCCACCGGCAATCATCAGGCGCTGCACCGGCTGATCGGTGTTGTGGATGGCACCCAGCACATGCCGGATCATGCGCGTATCGGCCAGCACGAACACCTCGTCGCCCGGCAGGATGCGGGTCGACGGGGTGGCCTCCATCTCGGTATCCAGCCGGTACAGCGCCACCACCCGCATCTCCGCATGGGGAAAGCGCTCGCGCAACTCGCCGATCGTGTGACCGACCACCAGGCCGCCCGCGGCCGCCCGCACGGCAATCAGCGACACCCGGCCATCGGCAAACTCCAGCACCTGCAAGGCCTCGGGGTAACTGATGAGCTGATGGATGTGCCGCATCACCGACTCTTCCGGACAGATCACATGATCCACCGCGAAGCCGCTCTTGCCCAGCAGTTCATCACCCTCCTGGAACTCGGGCGAGCGAAGCCGGGCAATGGTGGTGGGCACATTGAACACATCGTGCGCCACCTTGCAGACCACCAGGTTGGACTCGTCGGCGGCGGCACAGGCGATCACCATGTCGGCATCGCGCGCGCCGGCCTCCTGGAGCACCGAAGGCTGGATGCCATTGCCCACCACGCCGCGCAGGTCGAGCTTTTCTTCCAGCAGGCGCAGGCGGGCCGGGTCCTGGTCGATGACCGTGATGTCGTTCTGCTCCGAGACGAGGCTTTCGGCCACGCTCTCACCGACCCGGCCGGCCCCGAGGATGATGACTTTCATGACCGAATGTTACCGCTCGGCGCCGCTGGCGCGGCGCCCAAACCCTGCGGCACAGGGAACGGGTATTCAGAGCGCCCGCTGAATGATGATTTTCTGCACGTCGCTCGTGCCTTCGTAGATCTGGCAGACGCGCACATCGCGCCAGATCCGCTCCAGCGGGAAATCGCTGACATAGCCATAGCCGCCCAGGGTCTGGATGGCAGCAGAACAGACCTGTTCGGCCACCTCGCTGGCAAACAGCTTGGCCATGGCGGCTTCCTTCAGACAGGGCTGACCAGCGTCGCGCAGCGCTGCAGCGTGCCAGATCAGCTGGCGGGCGGCTTCGAGCTTCGTCGCGCAGTCCGCCAGGCGAAAGCCCACGGCCTGGTGGTTGAAGATGGCAGTGCCGAAGCTCTGGCGATCCTTGGCGTAGGCAATCGCCACGTCCAGCGCGCTGCGCGCCATGCCCACACTCTGCGCCGCGATGCCGATGCGCCCGCCTTCCAGGGCCGACAAGGCAATCTTGTAGCCCTCGCCTTCCTGGCCGATCAGGTTCTCGGCCGGGATGCGGCAGTTGTCGAAGTTGATCTGCGCGGTGTCGCTGCTGTGCTGGCCGACCTTGTCCTCCAGCCGCGCGACCACATAACCCGGGTTGTCGGTGGGCACCAGAAAGGCGCTCATGCCCTTCTTGCCGGCGCCCTTGTCGGTCACGGCAATCACCACCGCCGCCTGCCCGTTTTTTCCGCTGGTGATGAACTGCTTGACGCCATTGATGACGTACTCGTCCCCCTCGCGCACCGCCGTGGTCCGCAGGCCGGACGCGTCCGAGCCCACATGCGGCTCGGTCAGGCAGAAGGCGCCCAGGATGTCGCCGCGCGCCGCCGGCACCAGCCATTGCTGCTGCTGCGCCGGCGTTCCGTACTTCATCAGGATGGCGTTGTAGGGGCAGTTGGTCACGCTGATGGCGGTGCTGGTGCCGCCGTCACCGGCCGCGATCTCTTCGAGCACCAGGGCCAGCGTCACATAGTCCAGCCCCGCACCGCCCAGTTCCTCGGGCACACAGATGCCATAGGCACCCAGCTCGGCCAGCCCGCGGTGGGCCTCCTTCGGGAAGCTGTGCTCCTTGTCCCAGCGGGCCGCATGCGGCCACAGCTGTTCCTGGGCAAAGGCGCGCACGGCGTCACGGATCATCACTTGGTCTTCGGTCAGCAACATATCTGGTCTCTTTGAATGAAATCGATCGGGATCACCACGACGCGGCGCGCCGGCCGTCGTGGTGAATCAGGCAGCCGTTGTCGTCGGCCCCCAGGCTGGCGAGCACACGCCGTAGTCCGTACACGCTGTCTTCGACAGTGACAGGTGCCGACTCACCCCCCATGTCGGTCTGGACCCAGCCCGGGTCCAGCACCACCAGCCTGGCCTTGGGGTAGTCAAAGCGGGCGCTGCGCACCGCCATGTTCAGCGCCGCCTTGCTCACGCGGTAGAGCCAGCTGTTGCTTCCCGGCACCGGGCCGATCTGGCTCATGGACGAGGACAGCGCGCCGAACACGCCGCCGGTCGCTTCCACCATGGGCATGACCTGGGGCAGCACCTGCATCAGGCCCAGCACATTGGTGTGCATCACATGGTCAAAGGCGGACTGGGTCGGCGGTGTGGTCGCATGACCGCGGTCGATGACGCCGGCCACGTAGAGCGCGACGTCGATCTCCTCGCCATCGAGCTGCCAAGCCAGTCCGCTCACGCTCGCCGGCTGCGCCACATCGATGCGCAGCGGCTCGGCGCCCAGTTCGCGCAGGCGTGTCATGCCCTCATCATCGCGCGCCGTGGCGATCACCCGATCGCCCGCGGCGCGGTACTGGCGCACCAGCTCCAGGCCGATGCCGCGCGAGGCGCCGATGACAAGGACCGTGGCCATCAGAGCAGCTCGATGGCCATGGCGGTGGCTTCTCCGCCACCAATGCACAGCGTGGCGACACCCTTCTTGCCACCACGGGTCTGCAGGGCATGCAGCAGGGTGACCAGAATGCGCGCACCCGACGCACCGATCGGGTGGCCCAGCGCACAGGCGCCACCGTTGACGTTGACCTTCTCGTGCGGCACCTTCAGGTCGGCCATCAGCGCCATGGGCACCACGGCAAAGGCTTCGTTGACCTCCCACAGATCCACATCACCGACCGACCAGCCGGTCTTCTGCAGCAGCTTCTGGGTGGCGAACACGGGCGCGGTGGTGAACCAGTTCGGCTCTTGCGCATGGGTGGCATGGCCGACAATGCGCGCCAGCGGCTTCAGGCCCTGGGCCTGCGCGACCGACTGGCGCATCAGGACCAGCGCAGCAGCACCGTCGTTGATCGACGAGGAGGAGGCGGCGGTGATGGTGCCGTCCTTCTTGAAGGCCGGCTTGAGGGCCGGAATCTTGTCCAGCTTGACCTTGCCCGGGCCTTCGTCCACCGACACCAGGCGCTCGCCGCTGCGGTCCTTGACGGTCACGGGCACGATTTCCTTCGCGAAGGCACCGCTCTCGGTGGCGGCCTTGGCACGGTTGACCGACGCGATGGCGAATGCGTCCTGCTGTTCGCGGGTGAAGGCGTACTTGGCGGCGCAATCCTCGCCAAAGGTACCCATGCTGCGGCCCGGCTCATAAGCGTCTTCCAGACCGTCGAGCATCATGTGGTCGTAGACCTTGTCGTGGCCCATGCGATAGCCACCACGGCCCTTGAGCAGCAGGTAGGGCGCATTGGTCATGCTCTCCATGCCGCCAGCCACCATCACGCTGGCGCTGCCGGCCAGCAGCATGTCGTGGGCCAGCATGGTGGCCTTCATGCCCGATCCGCACATCTTGGACATCGTCACCGCACCGGCCGACAGCGGCAGACCCGCCTTCAGCGCCGCCTGACGGGCGGGTGCCTGACCCTGGCCGGCCATCAGGCAGTTGCCGAACAGCACTTCGTCCACCTGCTCGGGCTTGACGCCTGCGCGCTCGATGGCGGCCTTGATGGCCACGCCACCGAGGTCGTGCGCGGACAGACTGGCAAAGTCGCTCTGGAAGGCGCCCATGGGGGTGCGTGCAGCGCCCACGATGACAACGGGATCATTGGTCTGGCTCATGTCAGGTCTCCTGTGGATGAGGTTGGAAAGGGTCTGGGGAAAGTGGTTCAGTAGTCCAGCAAGGCCTTGTCGGCCTGAGCCTGGAAGCGGCGGTCACGCTCGTAGGGAAAGACGTCGTACACATGGCCGGCGGCGATGCGCTGTTGGTGCGCCTGCCAGAAAACCGGATCCAGCAGGTCGGCGTGGTGCGCCATGAAATCCTCGCGCACCATCGGGTTGCCGAGCAGGAAAGGGGCAAAAGTTTCGGGGAACACATCCCTCGGGCCCACCGCATACCAGATCTCGCCCGACATCTCGTCCTCCTCGCAACGAGGCGCCGGCACCCGGCGAAACTGGCAGTCGGTCACGTACTCGATCTCGTCGTAGTCATAGAACACCACCTTGCCGTGGCGGGTGATGCCGAAGTTCTTCCACAGCATGTCACCGGGGAAGATGTTGGCCGCCACCAGGTCCTTGATCGCGTTGCCGTATTCGATGACCGCCTTGGTGATCTGCTCTCGCGCGCGCGTGCGCACGGCGTCATCGGCACCCGGCATCTGCAGGGTGTCAAAGGCCTCCTGCAGGTAGATGTTCAGCGGGATCATGCGCCGCTCGATGTAGCAGTGCTTGAGGATCACCTCTGTGGTGCCGTCACCGTCGCGGTCGCTGATCTCCAGCTGGCTGGGGGCGTATTTCTGGATCTCGGCGATCAGCTCGTCGGTGAAGCGGTCGCGCGGAAAGCCCACCTCCGAGAACTCCAGCGTGTCGGCCATGCGGCCCACCCGGTCATGCTGCTTGACCAGCAGGTACTTGCCGCGAATCTGCTCGCGCGTGGTGTCCTTGGGCGCCGGGTAGAAGTCCTTGATGACCTTGAACACGAAGGGAAAGCTCGGCAGGTCGAACACCAGCATCACCATGCCCTTGATGCCGGGCGCGATCCGGAACTTGTCGGTGCTGTGGCGCATGTGCGCCAGAAAATCCCGATAAAAGAGCGTCTTGCCCTGTTTGGCCAGCCCCAGCGCGTTGTAGAACTCGGCACGCGGCTTGCGCGGCATCAGGCTGCGCAGAAACTGCACGTACGCACTGGGCACCTCCATGTCGACCATGAAGTAGGCCCGCGCAAAGCTGAACAGCATCAGCAGATCGTCTTCGCCGAACAGGGCAGCGTCGATGACCAGACGACCTTTTTCATTGTGCAGGATGGGCAACGCAAACGGCACTTCCTGAAAGCCGTTGATGATCTTGCCTACCACATAGGCACCCTTGTTGCGGTAGAACAGCCCCGAGAGCGCCTGGATCTGGAAGTTGGCGCGCAGGCGGTGGTGATCGAAGTGCCGCTTCATGGCCTCCTGCACCAGTCCGGCGTCGCGGCCGAGGTCCTCGTACGGCACACGCAGGTCAAAGTCCTCGATCATGCGCCGGACCTCGGCCTGGAAGGTCTGCGGGTTCGGGTAGTAGCAGCGGTAGGTGGGCAGCGCACCGGGCTCATCGTTCTCGATGTACTCGGTCGACACCGCCGGGCGCACAAAGATAAAGTCGTTCTGGAAGTAGGCGCGCTTGAGGATCTTGGTGGTGACCGAGTTGAAGAAGGTCTCGGCCAGTTCGGGCTGGTGGTGGTTCACCAGCAGCCCGATGTAATGCAGCTTGACCTGTTCCCACACGTCCATGGGCTGACGGTCGGCGGCAAATTCCTTGACCAGCCGGCGCACGCACTCCTGCACCCGCAGGTCATAGAACTCGATGCGCTCACGCTGCGCCCTTTGCTGAGCCGACCAGTCCCGCGTCTCGAACCGGTGCTTGGCCCGGGCCGACTCGGCCCGGAACAGTCGGTAGTGCCGGTTGAATCCGTCCATCATCGCCTTGGCGATGTCATAGGCCACAGAAGAGTCCAGGCGCGCGGGAAACATGGGCTCAAGCGGCGATCACTCGCCCCTGGGATAGCGTTTGAGGGCGGAGCGGAACACCGGCATGACCTCTTCCGGTCGGCTCATGCTCACGCCCAGGTCCTTGACCAGACCGTCCTTGAGGCCGTAGCACCAGCCGTGCACCGACACGTTCTGCCCTCGCGCCCAGGCGTCCTGCAGCACATTGGTCAGCGCGACATTGCCCACCTGCTCGATGACGTTCATCTCGCAGAGCACATCCTCCTGCACCGCGGCGGGCAGGTGGTCCAGGCGCTTGCGGTGGCGCATCTTGACGTCGTGCACGTGGCGCAGCCAGTTGTCCGCCAGGCCCACACGCATGCCCTTGAGCGTGGCCAGCACGCCGCCGCAGCCATAGTGGCCGACCACCAGGATGTGCTCCACCTTGAGGTATTCGACCGCAAACTGGATCACCGACAGCGCGTTCAGATCCGAATGCACCACCACGTTGGCCACGTTGCGATGAACAAAGACCTCGCCTGGCTCCAGGCCGGTGATCTGGTTGGCCGGCACCCGGCTGTCAGAGCAGCCGATCCACAGGTATTTGGGGCTCTGCTGCTGGGCCAGTTCGCTGAAATAGCCCGGGCGCAGCCGCTCGGTCTCGGTGGCCCAGCGGCGGTTGTTGTCGATGAGGGTTTGAATGGAAGAACTCATGGGGTGATGGTACCCATGCGCCAGACAGACCCTCGAATCATGGCCGGGCTCAGCAGGTCTCTGCAAACAACTCGCGACCGATCAGCATGCGGCGGATTTCGCTGGTGCCAGCGCCGATCTCGTACAGCTTGGCGTCGCGCCAGAGGCGGCCCAGCGGGTACTCGTTGATATAGCCATTGCCGCCGTAGATCTGCACGCCCTCACCGGCCATCCAGGTCGCCTTCTCGGCGGTCCAGAGGATGACCGAGGCGCAGTCCTTGCGCACCTGGCGCACGTGCTCGGTACCCAGCAGGTCCAGGTTCTTGGCCACGGTGTAGGCGAAGCTGCGCGCGGCCTGCAGCACGGTGTACATGTCGGCGACCTTGCCCTGGATCAGCTGGAACTCGCCGATGCTCTGGCCGAACTGCTTGCGGTCGTGGATGTAGGGGATCACGTTGTCCATGACCGCCTGCATGATGCCCAGCGGCCCGCCGGTCAGCACCGCGCGCTCGTAGTCCAGGCCCGACATCAGCACCTTGGCGCCGTTGTTGAGGCCGCCCAGGATGTTCTCGGCCGGCACCTCGACGTCCTGGAACACCAGTTCGCCGGTGTGACTGCCACGCATGCCCAGCTTGTCGAGCTTCTGCGCGATGGAGAAGCCCTTCATGCCCTTCTCGATCAGGAAAGCGGTCACGCCACGCGCGCCCATCTCGGGTTCGGTCTTGGCGTAGACCACCAGGGTGTCGGCGTCGGGGCCGTTGGTGATCCACATTTTGCTACCGTTGAGCAGGTAGTAGCCACCCTTGTCCTCAGCCTTGAGTTTCATGCTGATGACGTCCGAACCTGCGCCAGGCTCGCTCATGGCCAGCGCGCCCACATGCTCGCCGCTGATCAGCTTGGGCAAGTACTTCTGTTTCTGCGCCTCGGTGCCGTTGCGGTTGATCTGGTTCACGCACAGGTTGGAGTGCGCGCCGTAGGACAGGCCCACCGAGGCGCTGGCGCGGCTGATCTCCTCCATGGCCACCATGTGGGCCAGGTAGCCCATGTTGGCGCCGCCGTATTGTTCGGGCACGGTGATGCCCAGCACGCCCAGCTCACCCATCTTGCGCCAGCAGTCCATCGGGAACTGGTCGGTTCGGTCGATCTCGGCGGCCCGCGGGGCGATCTCGGCCTGCGCAAATTCGCGCACCGCGTCACGCAGGGCGTCGATGTCTTCACCAAGCTGGAAATTGAGGCCGGGCAGGTTGGTCATGAAAGTGTCTCCGTCGATGGAAAGGGTTGGGATTCGGTCAATGGCTCAGTAGGTCTTGGGCACGGGCACGATGGTCTGCTGCATCACCGCACAGTCGGACCGCTTGCCATCTGGCGCCACATGCACCACCTGGGCGGTGGTGACGATGATCCGCCTGCCGGCCTTGATCACCTGGCCGGTGGCCTGCAGCTCGCCGTTCTGGAACGCGGCCAGGAAGTTGATCTTGTACTCCACGGTCGTGACCTCCATGCCTTCCGGGGCCACGGTCAGTGCCGCATAGCCCCCGGCAATGTCGGCGAGGGCGCCCATGGCGCCGCCATGAAAGCCCCCCTGCTGCTGCGTGACGCGGTCGGAGTACGGCAAGGCCAGGGTCACCTGACCCGGGGCCACGGCCAGCAACCGCACACCCAGGGCCTGCATCATGCCCTGACGATCGAGGCTGGTCTGCACCCGCTCGCGCAGGCTGTCGTGGTCGGCTGAGGTGCTCATGTTTTGATTTACGTTTACGTAAACGTCAATTATGAACGATCCTGCCCGACTCCCACAAGCCGGGGAGAACCCGCAAGCCGCGCGCTATGCTTGGCAGGTCATGCCCTACGCCCTGCAAGCCCCGGTTCACAGCGAACTGGTCATCAAGAAAAGCCGCTTCATCGGCTGCGTCGAATCCGTGCCCGACCGGGTGGCGGCCCTGGCCCGCGTGGCTCAGTTGCGCGCCGGGCATCCGACCGCCACGCACGTCTGCTGGGCGCTGATGGCTGGCGGCCAGTCGGCGGCCAACGACGACGGCGAACCCGGCGGCACCGCTGGCCGTCCCATGCTGGAAGTGCTTCGCCACCAGGACCTGGAGGGTGTGCTGGCCACGGTGGTGCGCTACTACGGCGGCACACCGCTGGGTGCGGGCGGTCTGGTGCGCGCGTACACCGATGCGGTGGCACAGGCCCTGCTGCAGGCCGAAAAGGTGCCGGTCATCCGGACCACCACCCTGCGCTGTGTCATTCCCTATGCGCTGGAAGGCTGGCTGCGGCGGGAACTGGAAGCCCACGGTGCCCAGCTGCTTGAGGCTACCCACGGCGAAGGCGTGGATATCCGCCTGCAACTGCCCCAGTCACAGGCCGCCGACTTGACCGCTCGACTGAACGACGCAGGTCAGGGCAAGGTGCAGTGGATCCGGCAGGATCCGGGCGCCGACTGATGGACGCAAAGGCCCTCAGGCCTTGACCGGCTTCTCGCCGGCCGGGGTCGTCTTTTCCACCTTGGCCAGCAGCGCCTTGGCCTCGCGCTCGTGCACCTTGACCTCGTCCAGGTTGGCCATCAGATCGGCCAGCTGGTCCTCCAGCTGCTGCTTGTGCTGCGCCAGCACCGCCAGAAACTTGCGCAGCTGAGGCCCGGTGTCGCGCGGGCTGTCGTACATGTCGATGATGTCCTTGGCCTCGGTGAGTGACAGCCCCAGGCGCTTGGCGCGCAGCGTCAGCTTCAGGCGGGTGCGGTCCCGCGCGCTGTAGACCCGGTTGCGTCCGCCCGGCCCGCTGCGAGTGGGCTGCAGCAGACCCATGTCTTCGTAGAAGCGGATGGCGCGGGTGGTCAGGTCGAACTCGCGCGCCAGATCGCTGATCGTGTAGGTCGGGTTGGTGGCCATGGGGTGTCGGCTGGCGGACAGCAAGGACAGGAAGCGCTCCGTAGAATGCCCTGGATATGACGTTTACGTCAACGTCAGTTTACCGGAAACACCCCGCATGACCCCACCCACCCGCGACGAGCTCGAAGCCCGCCTGTTCTACCCCTTGGGCGACCGCCTGCCCGAGCCTGGCCGCTGCGTCGAGGTCGCGCCCGGTGTGAAGTGGATCCGCATGGCCCTGCCCTTTGCGCTGGACCACATCAACCTCTGGCTGTTGCGCGACCAGCTGGACGGGCGTGAAGGCTGGACAGTGGTCGACACCTGCATCGCCCACGACCAGTCCCGCGCCCAGTGGGAACAGATCTTCGGGCAGGAACTGCAGGGCCTGCCCATCCTGCGCGTGCTGGTCACGCACATGCACCCGGACCACATCGGCCTGGCGAAATGGCTGTGCGAGCGGTGGAGCACCCCCGATCAGCCCTGCCACCTCTGGTGCAGCGCCACCGACTACAACTCGGCCCGCATCGGCTCGCAAAGCACCACCGGTTTCGGCGGCGAGGGCGCCGCCGCATTCTTCCGCTCGCACGGACTGACCGATCCGGACGCGCTCGAAAAGATCCGCGGCCGCGCCAGCTACTACCCCAGCCTGGTGCCTGGTGTGCCACGCCAGTTCCGCCGCCTGATGGACCATCAGACGCTGGCGATCGGGGGCCACCTCTGGCGCTGCATCGCCGGCTACGGCCACGCACCGGAGCACATGGCCTTCTGGTGCGAGTCACTGGGTGTGCTCATCAGCGGCGACATGGTGCTGCCCCGCATCTCCACCAACGTCAGCGTGTACGACGTCGAGCCCGAAAGCGATCCGCTGGACCTGTTCCTGCAGTCGCTGCGCCGCTATGAGCCCCTGCCCGCGGACACCCTGGTGCTGCCCTCGCACGGCAAGCCCTTCCGGGGACTGCATGAACGGCTGGCGCAGCTGCACGACCACCACGCCGATCGCCTGGCCGAGGTACTGCAGGCCTGCACCGACAAGGCGTGCAGCGCCACCGACGTCATCCCGGTGCTCTTTCAGCGTCCGCTGGACCTTCACCAGAGCACTTTCGCCATGGGCGAGGCGGTGGCCCACCTCCATCGGCTGTGGTTCGGCGGGGAGTTGCGTCGCGAGCGGGATGCCGATGGCATCTGGCGCTTCCGGGCCACCTGAGCCGGACCTCGGCTTTCAGTCCCCCAGCGGTACCGCCGCTCGCTTGAGCGCCCGCCGGCGCTCGGCGTGGTCCGGCATCACACCCGCCACCACGGCCCAGAAACGCGGGCTGTGATCCATGTGCAGCAAATGACTGAGTTCATGGACCACCACGTAGTCGATGAGGTCGATCGGCAGATGGATCAGCCGCCAGTTCAACCGGATGCTGCCGTCGGCACTGGCACTGCCCCAGCGGGTACCGGCGCTCGACAGGCGCAGACGGGTGTACCGCACGCCCAGTTGCGGCGCAAAGTGGTCCAGCCGTTGCACAAACAGGGTCTGAGCCTGCCGCATCAGCCAGGCCTGCGCCGCGTCCCGGATGCGCGGCTCCCCGGCACCGTGAGCCAGTCCCAACCGCAGCACCGCCATGTCCTCACCGGGCAATCGCTCCAGCGCACCGCCGGCCGCCGCAAACGCGTGTGTCGGATCCAGCCGCACGCAAACCCTGTCCCCAAGAAAATCGAACAAGGCTCCGTCCTGCCAGACGATGCGTGCCTGATCCAGCGCCTGGCTGCGTTGGCGGGTCTCGCGCAGCTTCTCCAGCACCCAGGCCGACTTGTCCCTGAGCAGGGCCTCTACCTCGCCGACCGGTGTCCATCGCGGGGCACTCACCGTCAGGCCTTCAGCGCGCACCGACAGTCCGATGGTGCGGCGCTTGCCGCGCTTGAACTCGTAGGCCACCTCGCAGGCACCCAGCCGCAGTTGCCGGTTGGCGCGGGGATGGTGCCAGACGGCTGGCTCCAGCACATCGGCCAGCGGAACGGCGGGCACAGCCTCAGACGGCGGCTCGACAGGCCGCACCGTCGCGGCCGGCGGCATCGGAACCGGATCCGGTCCCGCCAGAAAATCAAGCGCAAGCTGGACGAAGCGCTGCACGGACGCCTCCTGCCAAACGTCAGCGATAGGCTTGGGGATCCAGGCGACGCATCTCGGCCTCGATCCAGGCCTCCACTTCCCGCATGAGCTCATCCGGGTCGCGACCCTGGCTGGGAATGGGCTTGCCGATGGAAAACTCCACCGTGCCTGGCCGCTTGATCAGGGCCTTGCGGGGCCAGCACTTGGCCGAGGTCACCGCAATCGGAATGACCGGCGCTCCCGTGGCCACCGCCAGTCGCGTGCCTCCCACCTTGTAGGTGCCTTGCTGGCCGCGGGCGATGCGCGTGCCCTCCGGAAACATGATGACCCAGGTGCCCTGGTCCAGCAGACGCTGCCCCTGACTGACCACTTTGTTGAAGGCTTCCTTGCGCTTGCTGCGGTCGATGTGGATCATGTCCATCCGGCTCATCGCCCAACCGAAGAATGGCACGTACAGCAGCTCCTTCTTGAACACGTAGGCCAACGGATGCGGCATCAGTGTCGGCATGCAGAAGGTTTCCCAGGTCGACTGGTGCTTGACCAGCAGGATCGCCGGGTCCTTGCTGCCCACCGGGAGGTTCTCATAGCCGATGATCTGGTTGCGGATGCCCAGCATGATCTCGCCGCTGCGCACCGCCAGCCGCAGCCAGCCCACGCACATCCAGTAGATCTGCGTACTGCTCAGAAAGGGTGAGGCAATCACCACGGCCAACCCCCAGGGGATGACCGTGACCGCCATGAACATCAGGTGAAGAATCGAGCGCAGAGCATTCATGCGTGGGTTCCCTGGGGGCCTGGCGCCGCGGCAGGGCGCTCCTGGTGGGTCAGCAGCCAGTCGGCGAAAGCCGCCAGGTCCGTGTGAAGACGGGTGCCTGCCGGCAACTCGGGCAGCAGGGCCGCCAGGTCGGCATCGGCCCCCAGACCCACGCGATCGCGCAGGTGCTCGGACTTGCCGGTCAGCAGCAGGTGGGGCTGACAGCCCGCAGAGGCCGCCGCCTGCACGTGACGGACGGCATTGCCCGCCGCCTGCACCCCCGACAGGACCACGCCAAAGCGCTCGCCGATCTGCTCGAACAACCCCGGCGCCGGCTTTCGGCAGTGGCAACCATCCTCGGGCGAGTGCGGGCAGAAAAACACCGCCTCGATTCGCCCGCCCACTGCCGCCAGCGCCCGGTTCATCTTGGCGTGGATGGCATTGAGGGCCGCCATGTCGAACAAGCCCCGGCCGATGCCCGACTGGTTGGTGGCCAGCACCACGCGCCAGCCTTCCTGGTTCAGGCGGGCCACGGCCTCCAGGGCCCCGGGCAAAGGCTCCCATTCCTCGGGCGAGGCCACGTAATCGTCGCGGCTGCGGTTGAGCGTGCCGTCGCGGTCAAGGATGAGCAGCTTCATGGACTTACTGGGCCAGACGGGACAGGTCGGCCACGCGGTTCATCGCCTCGTGCAGCCGGCGCAAGAGGCCGATGCGGTTGGCCTTGAGGGCCGGGTCTTCGGCGTTGACCATCACACCATCAAAGAAAGCGTCCACCGGCGCGCGCAGCGCCGCGAGGGTCATCAGTGAGGCGGTGTAGTCTCCGTTGGCGAACTCCGCATCGGCGGCGGGCACCGTCTGTTGCATCGCCGCGAACAGCGCTTGCTCGGCCGCCTCGACCAGGCGGCTCTCCTGGGGCTCTGCAGCGTTCTCGCCCTCGGCCTTCTTCAGAATGTTGCCGATGCGCTTGTTGGCCGCGGCCAGTGAGGCGGCCGCCGGCAGGGCGGCGAAGGCACGCACCGCCTGCAGGCGCTGGGCCACGTCGGCCAGGCGCTGCGGGCGCAGGGCCAGCACGGCGTCCACTTCCTGGGCACTGTAGCCCTGCTCACGCAGGCTGCCGGCCAGGCGGTCGTAGATGAAGTCGGCCAGCGCAGCGCTGGCGTCGGTGATCTTGTCGCCGAAGGCGGGCACGGCGCCGGCCAGCAGGGCGGACAGGTCCAGCGACAACTGCTTTTCCACCAGCATGCGCACCACGCCCAGCGCATGGCGGCGCAGCGCGAACGGGTCCTTGTCGCCGGTCGGCAGGTTGCCGATGCCGAACATGCCCACCAGCGTTTCCAGCTTGTCGGCCAGCGCCACCACCACACCAGTCTGGGTGCGCGGCAGTTCGTCGCCGGCAAAGCGCGGCTTGTAGTGGTCTTCGATGGCGAAGGCGATGTCCTCGCTCAGGCCATCGTGGCGGGCGTAGTAGCCGCCCATGATGCCCTGCAACTCGGGGAACTCGCCCACCATGTCGGTCAGCAGGTCGGTCTTGGCCAGACGGGCCGCGGTATCGGCGCTCTGCGCCAGCACATCGCCACCCAGTTGCTGGCCGATGGCGCGGGCAATCGTCCGCACCCGCTCCATGCGCTCGCCCTGCGTGCCCAGCTTGTTGTGGTACACGACCTTGCCCAGACCTTCAACGCGGCTCTCCAGCGTCTTCTTGCGGTCCTGGTCGAAGAAGAACTTGGCATCGGCCAGGCGCGGGCGCACCACGCGCTCGTTGCCGCCGATCACCGCGCTCGGGTCGGCCGGGCTGATGTTGCTGACCACCAGAAAGCGGTTGGTCAGCTTGCCCTGACGGTCCAGCAGCGGGAAGTACTTCTGGTTGGCCTTCATGGTCAGGATCAGGCATTCCTGCGGCACCGCCAGGAACTCTTCCTCAAAGGCACAGGTCAGCACGTTCGGCCGCTCGACCAGCGCGGTCACCTCATCCAGAAGGGCCTCGTCCATCAGCACCTGGTAGCCGGGGCCCAGCTTCTCGGCCGCCTGGGCCAGTTGCTGCACGATGGCAAAGCGCCGGTCGTTGAAACCGGCGATCACCGCGCCGTCCACCGCCAGGGTTTCGGCATAGGCATCGGCATGGGCGATCACCACTGGCGACTTCGCCGCCTCGAAGCGGTGACCCTGCGTCTGCTGACCCGCCCGCAGCCCCAGCGCGCGCACCGGCACCACGGTGTCGCCGTGCAGAGCCACCAGGCCATGCGCCGGGCGCACGAAATGCACACTGCTCCAGCCGGGCAGCTCGCAGTCGGTCTCGAGCTGGTAACTCATCACCTTGGGAATGGGCAGCTGACGGATGGCTTCGTCCAGCGCCTTCTGCAGCCCCAGATCCAGCGTGGCGCCAGTCACCAGGCTGTCGTAGAACAGGGCTTCGTTCTTGCCCTCGCCTTCGCGCTGCAGGCGCGCCACGGCGGCCGACGGGTCGCTCACGTCAGCACCCAGCGCCGACAGCTTTTTGAGCAGCGCGGGCGTGGCCTGGCCCTCAGCGGTCAGCGCCACCGACACCGGCATGAGCTTCTGGCGCACGGCCTTGTCCTCGGCCTTGAGGTAGACGTGGCTGATGTGTGCGGCCAGGCGGCGTGGCGACGCAAACGGCGTGACGACCGAGTCGGCCGCGCGCAGGCCCTGGGCCTGCAGCTGCTCGGCCAGCACACCGGCAAAGGCTTCGCCCAGCTTCTTGAGCGCCTTGGGCGGCAGCTCTTCGACAAACAGTTCAACGAGAAGGTTTTTGGCGGTCATGGATGGGTTCTCCGGCTCAGGCGGCCTTCTTCTCGATCTGCGACACCCACTCGCGCGGCGCCATGGGGAAACCGAGCCGCTCGCGGCTCTCGTAATAGGCCTGGGCCACGCTGCGCGCCAGGTTGCGGATGCGGCCGATGTAGGCGGCGCGCTCGGTCACGCTGATCGCGCCGCGGGCATCGAGCAGGTTGAAGGTGTGCGCGGCCTTGAGCACCTGCTCGTAGGCCGGCAGCGCCAGTTGCTGCTCCATCAGGTACTTGGCCTGCTTTTCGTGCGCACCGAAGGCGGTGAACAGGAAGTCGGCGTCCGAATGCTCGAAGTTGTAGGTCGACTGCTCGACCTCGTTCTGGTGGAACACGTCACCGTACTTCAGGCCGGGCGCATAGACCAGGTCGTACACGTTCTCCACGCCCTGCAGGTACATGGCCAGGCGCTCCAGGCCGTAGGTGATCTCGCCGGTGATGGGTTTGCAGTCGATGCCGCCGACCTGCTGGAAATAGGTGAACTGCGTCACCTCCATGCCGTTGAGCCAGACCTCCCAGCCCAGCCCCCAAGCGCCCAGCGTCGGGTTTTCCCAGTCGTCCTCGACGAAGCGGATGTCGTTCTTCTTCAGGTCGAAGCCCAGGGCTTCGAGCGAGCCCAGGTACAGCTCCAGGATGTTGCTGGGCGCGGGCTTGAGTACCACCTGGTACTGGTAGTAGTGCTGCAGCCGGTTGGGGTTCTCGCCGTAGCGGCCGTCCTTGGGGCGGCGGCTGGGCTGCACGTAGGCGGCCTTCCAGGGTTCCGGGCCGATGGCGCGCAGGAAGGTGGCGGTGTGGCTGGTGCCGGCGCCGACCTCCATGTCGTAAGGCTGGAGCAGCGCGCACCCCTGCTTGTCCCAATAGGACTGCAGGGTCAGGATGATTTGCTGGAAGGTCAACATGGGCAGGCGAACCGGCGACAAGGCCGGCCCGTGTGAATGGGGGGAGCACAACCGGACAAGCCGGCGCAAACCATTGATTTTACGGGTGCGGACGACCCTGTGAGACACGCCGCGCGAGCGCAGCCGCGAAGATCACCAGCAGGCACAAACCCCAGACGGGGGCCAACCCCCAGCGGGAGGCCCATCGTGCATAGGGGGTGAGCCCGTCCCGGCCTTCGACATCGGCCTCCAGACGGTCACGCACGAGCCTGGGCAGGGCAGCAGTCACCTCACCACGGTGGTTGATCACCGCCGTCGCACCGGTGTTGGTGGCGCGCACCATGGGCCGACCCAGTTCCAGGGAGCGCAGGCGCGAGATCTGCAGGTGTTGGTCGATGGCCACGCTGTCGCCGAACCAGCCGATGTTGCTCAGATTGACCAGCACCGTAGGCGAAGTCGCCACGTCGGCGAATCCTCCAGCCAGCTCCTCGCCAAACAAATCCTCGTAGCAGATGTTGGGGGCAATCCGCTGTCCTGCCCAGTGCCAGGGCCGCTGCACGACAGCACCCCGGCTGAAGTCGCCCAGCGGAATGTGCATCAGATCGGTGAACCAGCGAAGAAACGGGGGGATGAATTCGCCGAACGGCACCAGATGGTGCTTGTCGTAGCGGAAAAAGCGGTCACCCGGAAAGCCCTCGCGTCCGCGCACCATGGCCGGCGCAATGCCCCAGGCCGAGTTGGTGTAACCCTGCTCAAAAGAGCCCAGGGGAAGGCCGAGCAACGCGGCCGTCTTGCGCTGTCCGTTGCCGTCGATGACCGACAGCAGGGGCTCCCAGAAATCGGCCCCGAGTTGCTGCGGCAACAAGGGCAGCGCCGTCTCGGGCGCGACGACCAGATCAGGCCCCGTACCGTCCTGTCGCACAGCCTGGGCCACCTGCCGCGGGTACCAGTCCAGCGCGAGCGCCACGCCTTTGCCTGGCACGAACTTTTCGTCCTGGGGAATGTTGCCTTGCAACAGCCACACACGCAGGCTGCCGGTGCTGCGGGTGTCCTGCTCGGAAGCCAGGGGGCCTCTCGCCACAATCACGACCAGCGCCAGCAAGGCCACCCAGCCAGCGAGGTTCACCCACCTGCCAGCTGACCAAACCGGCTTTGCCGACCGGCGAAGCCGCTCCCGAACTGCCTCCACCAGGAGCGCCAGACCATAGGCGCACAGGGCAGCGATCGCCCCCATGCCGTACACCCCGACCCAAGGTGCCCAGGCCGACAGCAGATCGACGTGCGCATAGCCACCAGCCCCCCAGGGAAAGCCGGTCAGCCAGCGCCCGCGCATCAGTTCCGCCAGCGTCCAGACCGCCGCGAACACCAGCGCCTGCACCAAGGGGCTGCGGGGCGCCACCTTGCACATCAGCAAGGCAGCCACCGCGTAATACAGCGCGAGGAACCCTGCCAGCGCCAGCACACCCAGCACCGCCAGCGGGGCCGCCAGCCCGCCATAGACATGCATGGAGATAAACAGCCACCAGAAGGTGCCCGACAGCCATGCCGTGGCAAACACCCAGCCACGCCAGGCCGCCTGTCCCGCTCCACGGCTGTGCCGCCAGGCTAGGGCCAGCGCGGCCAGGGACAGCACCTGCAGCCAGCCCACCGGCTCACCCGCCGAAAACCCGGGAGGTACCCATTGGCGAAAGGGCCAGGCCAGAGACACCGCCTGCATCCAGCCCGCCACCACACACAGCACGAACCAGACCCAGCCCCGCGCAGGCCCATGGGCTTGTGTGGTCCGACCGCTCAGCGGACCGAAGCTGGACGCTGGGTGCAAGTTGCCGAACAGGCTGCGCATGTCAGCCGGCGTCGGTCGCGACAGGCATCACCTTGAACCATTTCACGGCACCGCCCTTGGTGTGCAGCACGACAAAGCGCAGGCTGTCCATGTCGTGCTGCTCGCCGCGCTTGGGCACATGGCCCATGTTGTGGGCAATCAGGCCGCCGATGGTGTCGAAGTCCTCTTCGGGCAAACGCACGCCGAAAGATTCGTTGATGCGTTCCACAGGCGTGTCGCCGCTCACCCGCCACGTGCTGTCGGCCAGGGCGAAGATATCGCCCTCGTCCTCGGCCACGTCGAACTCGTCCTCGATCTCGCCGACGATCTCCTCCAGCACATCCTCGATGGTGATCAGCCCCGCCACTCGGCCGAACTCGTCGATGACGATCGCCAGGTGGTTGCGGTTGCCGCGGAACTCCCGCAGCAGATCGTTCAGGCCTTTGCTCTCGGGCACAAAGGTGGCGGGTCGCAGCAAGGCGCGGATATTGAGTTCCGGCGCCCGCTGCAGCTTGAGCAGATCCTTGGCCATCAGGATGCCGATGATGTTCTCCCGCTCACCCTCGTACACCGGGAAGCGGGAGTGCGCGGTGTCGATGACGATGTGCAGCAGCTCATCGTACGGGGCGTCAATGTTCAGGACGTCCATGCGGGGAGCCGCCACCATGACATCACCCGCCGTCATCTCGGCGATGCGAATCACGCCTTCAAGCATGACGCGCGACTCGGCATCGATGATGTTGTTGTCTTCCGCGTCGGCGAGCGTTTCGATCAGCTCGTCCTTGGAATCCGGACCCGGGTGGATGAACTCCGCCAGCTTTTGCAGGAATCCACGCTTGTCTTCATGCCGCAGGCTACGCTGCGGCCCCGTACTGGGAGGGTTGTCGGCCACTGAGGGAAAAGGTTGGTTGTGACAGCATCAAAGGATACCTCATCAACGTGACCGTATCAAAACCGGTCCACGGATGCCCGCCCGTCGGCAGGACTCAACCCCGCACGCGATCCCGGGAGTCGCGCACCCCCTGGCGGATTTCCTGGAGCAGGGCCAATGCTCCCCAGAACTGCCGCGCCTGCGCTTTCAGGTGGTAGTCGGTCACCGCCACCTGCTCCCGGATCAGCTCGGTCACGCGCGAGTCGAAGTCGGCGGGTGGCAGGCGCAGGTGGGCCTCGCTCTCGGGTCCGTCACGCTCAACGATGGCGCCCGCATTTCGCGCAATCTTGAGCATGGCCGTGTTTTCGCTGAGCGCGTGGATGAACAGCAGCTTGACGCCCTCATTGCGCGCATGCATCACGGCCCGCTCGAACAGACGGCTGCCATAGCCACGCCCCCGGGCCGATTTCGCCACGGACACACCAAACTCGGCGCAACTGCTGCACGTGGCGTCCATGGCGAAGGCCAGGTGAGCCATGGCGATCAGCTCCAGCCGCCGGTTGAAGATACCGAACAACTCGTCTCGGTCGAAGTTCAGGCTGGCCACATAGCGGCGGATTTGCTCATCGGTGGCCGGGTACCCGAAGCGCAGGTAACGGTCGCGCGGGTCGAGCGCCAACAGGTGGGCCTCGATCCGCCGCAAATGCCCGGGCCCCATCGAACGGATGGGCACCACCGCACCGGCAGCGGAGGACGCTGGCGGCTGGGTAGAGGCCACATCGACCGCCTCGGGACGCGCACGTGCACCCGCCACCAAGGACCTGAGCCATTGCAAAGGATCAAACATGGCGTAAATGTACGGGTTTTCCCTAGGAACACAAGTCACACCCGCCCAGGAATCCGGACATTTCCGAGACTTTTCCGACAGAAGGAGCCTCGGTGACATGTCCCGAACAAGCCGGCCGGCCTGGCGTGACCGCCGGTCAGACCGGCAATGCCGTGGTGCTTTTGACCCGATCCATGACGAAACTGGTCTTGCAGTCCTGCACACTGGGATGCCGCAGCAGGGTATCCATCATGAAGCGCGAATAGGCGGCCATGTCGGCCACCACCAGGCGCAACAGGTAATCCATTTCCCCCGTGAGCGCCACGCATTCCACCACCTCGGGCCAGGCCGCCACGCTGGCCCGGAACTCGTCCATCGGGTTGCGTTTGGCCGTCCCGCTGTGTTTTTCAAGGCGTACGTTCACATAGGCCGTCAGCCCCAGTCCCACCGACTCCGGTCGCACCAGCGCCACATAGCGGTCGACCACGCCCACCTCTTCCAGGCGCCGCACCCGTCGCAGCACAGCGCTGGGCGACAGGCCGACCTGTTCGGCAATCTGGTCGTAGGTAGCCCGGCCGTCGGCCTGAAGGCTGCGCAGAATGTGTCGATCCAGCTTGTCCAGTGCTTGCATGCCTGACATTCTGCAGGAAATTTGCATTTCGGACAAACGGCGCGCCCCAAAACGCAGCATTCGTGACATGCTGCGCCGATACAGTGGCGCTTCGACCATCCCACACATTCAGGAGACCGCCATGAACGCAGCTTTGCCCGAGACCGCCGCCCGCGCCTTCCAGGGCTGGGAGAACCCCATGGGCACCGACGGCTTCGAGTTCATCGAGTACGCCGCCCCCGACCCCGTGGCCATGGGCCAGCTGTTCGAGCGCATGGGTTTCCGTGCGATTGCCCGCCACCGGCACAAGAACGTGACGCTGTACCGCCAAGGCGAGATCAACTTCATCATCAACGCCGAGCCCGACAGCTTCGCCCAGCGCTTCGCGCGCCTGCACGGCCCCAGCGTCTGCGCCATCGCCTTCCGTGTCCAGGATGCCAAGGCCGCCTACGAGCGGGCCATCTCGATGGGCGCCTGGGGCTACGCCCACGCCGCCGGACCAGGTGAACTGAACATCCCCGCCATCAAGGGCATTGGCGATTCGATCATCTACTTCATCGACAAGTGGCGCGGCAAGAACGGCGCCAAAGAAGGCGACATCGGCAACATCGGCTTCTACGACGTCGATTTCTATCCGCTGCCCGGGGCCGAACTTTACCCAGCCGGTCACGGACTGACCTACATCGACCACCTCACGCACAACGTGCACCGGGGGCGCATGGCCGAATGGGCCGACTTCTACCAGCGCATCTTCAACTTCCGCGAGATCCGCTACTTCGATCTGGAAGGCCAGCAGACGGGCATCAAGAGCAAGGCCATGACCAGCCCCTGCGGCAAGATCCGCATCCCGATCAACGAGGAAGGCAACGACAAGGCCGGCCAGATCCAGGAGTACCTCGACCGCTACCACGGCGAAGGCATCCAGCACATTGCGCTGGGCTCCACGAATCTCTACGAGACCGTCGACGCCCTGGAGCTCAACGGCATCAAGCTGCTCAACACCAGCGAGACCTACTACGAGCTGCTGCCCAAGCGCATTCCCAACCATGGGGAGGACCTGGAGGCGCTCAAGCAGCGCAACATCCTCGTCGACGGACAGCCTGGCGAACTGCTGCTTCAGATCTTCAGCGAGAACCAGCTCGGACCGATCTTCTTCGAGTTCATCCAGCGCAAGGGCAACGACGGCTTTGGCGAAGGCAACTTCAAGGCACTGTTCGAAAGCATGGAGCTTGACCAGGTCCGCCGCGGCGTTTTGCAGGGCAAGAGCTGAGCGTCAGCGGTCTGGCCCATGACCCAGCTGCTCGATGACGTCGGACAGAATCCGGGGTTCATAGGCCAGGCCGACGTGCGGAGCGCCGCGCACCAGACGGTTGTCGGCCCCTGGTAACGTGGCGGTCGCCACCGGGAACACGATGTTGTCGGTGTTGGCGTACCAGCAGGTGAAGCCAGAATAGGCCGCGGCTCCGCGCAGGGCATGTTCACGATGGGTCAGCTCGGCCAGCCAGCGGCCATGACGTCGCATCTGCATGCCATTGGGCACACGGCTCCAGCGAGCCAGCCAGGTCCCCGCATGGGGACTCCCGATGGTCACCACCCGCCGAACCCGCGACGCGTGGTCCGACGCCGACGCCAGCCAGGCACGGATGGCCAGTCCACCCATGCTGTGCCCGACGATCACGGGCGCTTGCCCGGTCAGCGCCCATGCCTTCCTGACAGCGGCATCGAGGAGCGGGATGTAGTCGTCAATGGAACCGAACACCGGTTCCAGGTTGACGGTGACGTACGGTATCCGTCGGCGTCTCAGTTCCGTCAACCAGGGCAACCAGAAACCCCGGTTGCAGACGAAGCCATGCACCATCACCACAGCGGGTCCTCCCTCATGGTTCTGCTCGGTGGTGTCCGGACAGCACTTCCAGCGAAACGGTTGCTGCCATGCAAACACCCTCACCGCCAGCCAACTCTCATGGCACCAGGCCCGCCAGAGCTCGCCCGCCCGAGGCTGCGTTCCGGCTTCATCGCCGCCGACCTTGACTCTGCACGCCAGCTCCATGGCGAGAATCAGGGCGTGTCCCCCAAGCAACAGCGACCCGCCTGCCACACACAGCCCAAACGACCGTGGCGCACTCCAGGTCACCCAGGCCAGAAGGACTAGGCCCCAGGTGATCACCAGTGTCTGCTGCAAGCGGGCCAGGCGGGAGAAAGCGGTACCGGGGAATGCATCGTCCTTCATGGCGCCACTATCGCACAGCGCCCACTCCCAAAGCATTGCTCGGCTAGAGGGCTTCGCCAAGACGCAGTCCCTCAGCATTTTTTACACTGGTGTCATGAAGTTTTCCCTGCCGGCGGGCACCGCGCAACAAATCCGTGATTGCCTCGCAGAGGTCGATCACCTGCGCCACGGGCTGACAGACCCTGTCGTCGAACAGGCTGTTTTGGCCATCAAGCAGCTTCAGGCCCGCCGGTTCAGACACACCTACGCCGACCACCTGTCCGATCCGGGACATGCACCAGCCGCCTCGTTCTTTCTCGACGAGTTGTACGGAGCCCATGACTTTGCCGAACGGGATGCCCAGTTCGGGCGCATTGCCGGCGCCATCGAACGCCTGTTCCCCGAGGCGGTCGGCGCTCTGGCCGTCGATCTGGCACAGACCCATGCCCTGACCGAGCACCTGGATCACGCCATGGCGCTGCACTGGCTGCAACTGCCCGAGGCCACTCATGCCGCCCTGCGCTACGTCCAGGCTTGGCGACGTACCGCGCAGGTGCCAGCCAGGGAGCGTCAACTGGCGGTGGTGATGCACATGGGCCGGGAACTGCAAAGACTCACGCGCCTGCGCTCCTTGCGGATGGCCTTGCGCATGATGCGAAAGCCGGCCGCCGCTGCAGGCATGGGCGATTTGCAGGGTTTCCTGGAGAGAGGGTTCGATGCCTTTGCAGGCATGGCCGATACCGACGGCTTCCTCGCGTCCATTCAGTCACGCGAGTCCGCATGGATCCGCCGCTTGTTTGACGACTCTGAGGCGCGTGCGGCGGATGCCCTGTCATCTGCCCTGGCCTGACTGCCCGCTTTGTCTGTGCCCTGAGTGACACCTCTTAGGGCTGTCCCGCTGTTCAGGCCGGGCGCGCTGTGTCCAGAATCGGTGTCGAGTCCACTCCATCGAATCGCCATGAACCGTCCCTGGTTGTCTCAGTACCCCGCAGGCGTCGCCCACGACGTTGATCCCGACACCTACCCCAGCCTCAGTGCCCTGCTGGAGGAGTCGTTTCGCAAGAACGCGCGGGAACCGGTGTCTGTCTGCATGGACTGCTGGATGAGCTACGGTGAACTCGATCGACACAGTGCCGCTCTCGGGGCATGGTTGCAAGCCCGGGGCTTGGAGCCCGGCGCGCGGGTCGCCGTCATGCTGCCCAATGTGCCTCAGTTTCTGGTGGCCATGGCGGCGATCCTGCGCGCCGGCTATACCGTGGTCAATGTCAACCCGCTCTATACCGAGCGGGAGCTTGAGCATCAGCTGCGTGATTCGGGAGCCGACGCGATCATCGTGCTGGAGAACTTCGTCGCCACACTGTCCGAAGTGATTGATCACACAGCGCTCAGGCACGTCGTGGTGGCCAGCATGGGGGATCTGCTCGGTTTCTGGTACGGACGCTGGATCTCCTTTGCCGTCCGACACCTCGCGAAGATGGTTCCTTCCTACCGGCTCCCCTACAGGGGCCCACTGGGTGATCGCACCATCGTGGATTTCCGCACGGCTCTCACCGAAGGCGACCGTCTCTCACTCAAGCCTGGCCAGGCCGTCGGCTCCAGCATTGCATTCCTTCAATACACGGGCGGCACAACCGGCTTGTCCAAAGGTGCCGTCCTCACACACCGCAACGTGATTGCGGCCATCCTGCAGGCGGAGGCGTGGTTTTCTCCTGCTCTGGCCAAGCTGGGGGACATGCGCAAGACCAACTCGATTGCGGCACTTCCGCTGTATCACATCTTCGCCCTGACGCTGGGTCTGCTGACCATCCGGTGGGGTGCCCACATGACCCTGGTACCCAATCCCCGGGATCTCGACCGCTTTGTCGACACGCTCAAGGCGCGCCCCTTCCATCTCCTTCCCGGCGTCAACACGCTTTTCAACGCCTTGTTGCAACACCCCCGTTTCCGTCAGGTGGACTTCTCTTCTCTGGTGCTGAGCCAGGCGGGTGGCATGGCCGCCTCGGAGGGCACCGCGAAGCAGTGGCTGGCAGTCACCGGTTGTGCCATGGTGGAGGGCTGGGGCATGAGCGAAACCTGTGCGATCGGCACCAACAACCCCGTCACCGCCCGTGAGTTCAGCGGCACCATCGGTGTTCCCCTGCCTGGGATCGACGTTGCCATCAAGGATGAGGACGGTCGATCCCTCCCCTTGGGTGAGTCCGGCGAGATCTGCATCAAAGGCCCCAATGTGATGCAAGGCTACTATCTGCAGCCTGAGGAAACTGCGCGCGCTTTTACTGCCGATGGGTACATGCGAACGGGTGACATTGGCATCATGGATGGAAACGGATTCACCAGGATCGTCGATCGGAAGAAAGACATGATTCTGGTCTCCGGATTCAATGTGTTTCCCACCGAACTGGAGAACGTGGTGTCTCTGTGCCCGGGCGTGCTCGAATGCGCAGCGGTGGGCATTCCGGACGAACGGCAGGGTGAAGCTGTCAAACTGTTCGTGGTTCGCAACGACCCGACTCTCCGGGAAGAAGATGTCTCCCGCTTCTGCCACGACAACCTCACTGGCTACAAACGCCCGAAGTACATCGAGTTTCGCGATGAGCTTCCGAAGACGAACGTGGGCAAGATCCTGCGACGCGCGCTGCGCCCGGCCACCACCCAATGAGCGCTGCAACCATAGCGGCCACCCTGTCCGCCCTGGGCATCCAGTTCCTGGAGAGGGGTTGGCTGTCGGCCAACAACACGGTCTTCGTGGGGAAAAAAGGCCCGACCGCTGTTGTCGACACCGGCTACGGGGCTCACGCATCACAAACCTTGTCGCTGGTCCGTCATGCGCTTAATGGGCGGCCCCTCAATCACATCGTCAATACCCACCTCCACAGCGACCACTGCGGCGGCAATGCCCTTCTTGCGGAACACTACCCTGACGCAAGGATCTGGATTCCACCCGGACAATGGGAGGCCGTACAGCAATGGGACCCGGTAGCGCTGACCTATCAGCCCACCGGACAGGAGTGTCCCCCGTTCGCTGCCCATCAACAGCTGTTACAGGGTGCCACCATCGAACTGGGTGAGTGGGTTTGGGAAATACATGCAGCTCCTGGCCATGACCCCCATTCAGTCGTCCTTTTTCAGCCCGATCACCGCTGTCTCATTTCCGCCGATGCACTTTGGGAAAATGGCTTTGGCGTTGTTTTCCCTGAACTGGAAGGTGAACAGGCCTTTGACGATGTGTCTGCGACACTGGAGCTGATCCGGACACTTAGACCCATCGTAGTAATCCCGGGTCACGGAAGCGTGTTCACCGATGTATCCGCGGCACTGGATCGAGCAGCCAGCCGATTGGCGCAGTTCCAGAGCAATCCGGATGCCCACCTGCGCTACGCCCTGAAGGTATTGATCAAATACCGGCTTCTGGAGTGGCAACAGATCGAATTTCAGGATCTCCACCGGTGGGCGGAAGTGACGCCTTATCTCGCTGCCCATATGCCGTCGGACAACACGCAGAGCTGGCTGAAGAACCTGTTGAACGACCTGCAGCGCTCTGGCGCACTCCGTCAGGAGGGCTCGCTCATTCTGAACACCTGAGATCTGCGTCGTAAATTTCACCCGGCCTTACAAAGCCAAAACCCCCACTCACGAGGTGTGAGGTGGGGGTTGAGGGGGTTGTAAGAGCCTGACGATGACCTACTTTCACACGGGCATCCGCACTATCATCGGCGCAAAGTCGTTTCACTGTCCTGTTCGGGATGGGAAGGAGTGGGACCAACTTGCTATGGTCGTCAGGCATAACGGGGTGCCGACCTGGTGGTTGACCAGGACAGCGAATTCATAGAGTTGCGAATCAGCGCATTTTGATTGCAGCCAACGTCATGGCTGGGCCATGAGGGCATAGGACATTCATCTTGAGTCTGTTGACATCAAGGTTATAGGGTCAAGCCGCACGGGCAATTAGTATCGGTTAGCTTAACGCATTGCTGCGCTTCCACACCCGACCTATCAACGTCGTGGTCTTCGACGACCCTTCAGGGGGCTCAAGGCCCCGGCAGATCTCATCTTGGAACGAGTTTCCCGCTTAGATGCTTTCAGCGGTTATCTCTTCCGCACTTAGCTACCCGGCAATGCCACTGGCGTGACAACCGGTACACCAGAGGTGCGTCCACTCCGGTCCTCTCGTACTAGGAGCAGGCTTCCTCAAATCTGCAGCGCCCACGGAAGATAGGGACCAAACTGTCTCACGACGTTTTAAACCCAGCTCACGTACCTCTTTAAATGGCGAACAGCCATACCCTTGGGACCGGCTACAGCCCCAGGATGAGATGAGCCGACATCGAGGTGCCAAACACCGCCGTCGATATGAACTCTTGGGCGGTATCAGCCTGTTATCCCCAGAGTACCTTTTATCCGTTGAGCGATGGCCCTTCCATACAGAACCACCGGATCACTATGTCCTGCTTTCGCATCTGCTCGACTTGTCAGTCTCGCAGTTAAGCACGCTTATGCCATTGCACTATTAGCACGATGTCCGACCGTACCTAGCGTACCTTCGAACTCCTCCGTTACACTTTGGGAGGAGACCGCCCCAGTCAAACTGCCTACCATGCACTGTCCCCGATCCAGATAATGGACCTAGGTTAGAACCTCAAACACACCAGGGTGGTATTTCAACGTCGGCTCCACCGGAACTAGCGTCCCGGCTTCAAAGCCTCCCACCTATCCTACACAGATCTGTTCAAAGTCCAATACAAAGCTACAGTAAAGGTTCATGGGGTCTTTCCGTCTTTCCGCGGGGAGATTGCATCATCACAAACATTTCAACTTCGCTGAGTCTCGGGAGGAGACAGTGTGGCCATCGTTACGCCATTCGTGCAGGTCGGAACTTACCCGACAAGGAATTTCGCTACCTTAGGACCGTTATAGTTACGGCCGCCGTTTACTGGGACTTCGATCAAGAGCTTGCACCCCATCAATTAATCTTCCAGCACCGGGCAGGCGTCACACCCTATACGTCCACTTTCGTGTTTGCAGAGTGCTGTGTTTTTAATAAACAGTCGCAGCCACCTATTTTTTGCAACCCATTCGTGCTTCGATGTTCTCTACACACTACTAGGGCACACCTTCTTCCGAAGTTACGGTGTCAATTTGCCGAGTTCCTTCTCCCGAGTTCTCTCAAGCGCCTTAGAATACTCATCTCGCGCACCAGTGTCGGTTTGCGGTACGGTCGACTGCAAGCTGAAGCTTAGTGGCTTTTCCTGGGACCTCGTTCAGTTACTTCGCGAGCAAGCTCGCTCGATCGACAGCCTCGGTATATGAGCGCCGGATTTGCCTGACGCTCGCCTACTTCTGCCTAAACCGGGACATCCAACACCCGGATAACCTATTAAGATCCGTCCCCACATCGCACTTGCAGTCGGTGCAGGAATATTGACCTGCTTCCCATCAGCTACGCATCTCTGCCTCGCCTTAGGGGCCGACTCAC
>NZ_JBHTBX010000006.1:125000-127500 GCF_042665135.1 Hydrogenophaga bisanensis | reverse complement strand
GTTCATGGGGTCTTTCCGTCTTTCCGCGGGGAGATTGCATCATCACAAACATTTCAACTTCGCTGAGTCTCGGGAGGAGACAGTGTGGCCATCGTTACGCCATTCGTGCAGGTCGGAACTTACCCGACAAGGAATTTCGCTACCTTAGGACCGTTATAGTTACGGCCGCCGTTTACTGGGACTTCGATCAAGAGCTTGCACCCCATCAATTAATCTTCCAGCACCGGGCAGGCGTCACACCCTATACGTCCACTTTCGTGTTTGCAGAGTGCTGTGTTTTTAATAAACAGTCGCAGCCACCTATTTTTTGCAACCCATTCGTGCTTCGATGTTCTCTACACACTACTAGGGCACACCTTCTTCCGAAGTTACGGTGTCAATTTGCCGAGTTCCTTCTCCCGAGTTCTCTCAAGCGCCTTAGAATACTCATCTCGCGCACCAGTGTCGGTTTGCGGTACGGTCGACTGCAAGCTGAAGCTTAGTGGCTTTTCCTGGGACCTCGTTCAGTTACTTCGCGAGCAAGCTCGCTCGATCGACAGCCTCGGTATATGAGCGCCGGATTTGCCTGACGCTCGCCTACTTCTGCCTAAACCGGGACATCCAACACCCGGATAACCTATTAAGATCCGTCCCCACATCGCACTTGCAGTCGGTGCAGGAATATTGACCTGCTTCCCATCAGCTACGCATCTCTGCCTCGCCTTAGGGGCCGACTCACCCTACGCCGATGAACGTTGCGTAGGAAACCTTGCGCTTACGGCGAGCGGGCTTTTCACCCGCTTTAACGCTACTCATGTCAGCATTCGCACTTCTGATACCTCCAGCATCCGTTACCAGACACCTTCACAGGCTTACAGAACGCTCTCCTACCACGCACAGTAAACTGTGCATCCGCAGCTTCGGTAACTGGCTTAGCCCCGTTACATCTTCCGCGCAGGACGACTCGATCAGTGAGCTATTACGCTTTCTTTAAATGATGGCTGCTTCTAAGCCAACATCCTGACTGTTTTAGCCTTCCCACTTCGTTTCCCACTTAGCCAATTTTAGGGACCTTAGCTGGCGGTCTGGGTTGTTTCCCTCTTGAGTCCGGACGTTAGCACCCGGTGCTCTGTCTCCCAAGCTGTACTCAACGGTATTCGGAGTTTGCCTTGGTTTGGTAAGTCGCCATGACCCCCTAGCCAAAACAGTGCTCTACCCCCGTCGGTAATACTTGAGGCACTACCTAAATAGTTTTCGGAGAGAACCAGCTATTTCCAAGTTTGTTTAGCCTTTCACCCCTATCCACAGCTCATCCGCTAGTTTTGCAACACTAGTCGGTTCGGACCTCCAGTACCTGTTACGGCACCTTCATCCTGGCCATGGATAGATCACTTGGTTTCGGGTCTACACCCAGCGACTGAACGCCCTATTCGGACTCGGTTTCCCTACGCCTTCCCTACTCGGTTAAGCTTGCCACTGAATGTAAGTCGCTGACCCATTATACAAAAGGTACGCAGTCACCCTTGCGGGCTCCTACTTTTTGTAAGCATGCGGTTTCAGGATCTATTTCACTCCCCTCCCGGGGTTCTTTTCGCCTTTCCCTCACGGTACTTGTTCACTATCGGTCGATGATGAGTATTTAGCCTTGGAGGATGGTCCCCCCATATTCAGACAGGATTACACGTGTCCCGCCCTACTTTTCGCAAGCTCAGTACCACACAGGTCTTTTCACGTACGGGGCTATCACCCACTATGGCCGCCCTTTCCAGAGCGTTCCGTTAAGTCTTGTGCTATCACTTGCAGGCTCTTCCAATTTCGCTCGCCACTACTTTCGGAATCTCGGTTGATGTCTTTTCCTCGAGCTACTGAGATGTTTCAGTTCACCCGGTTCGCCTCGTTACCCTATGTATTCAGATAACGATACCTTTGCAGGTGGGTTTCCCCATTCGGAAATCTCCGGATCAAAGCTTATTTGCCAGCTCCCCGAAGCTTATCGCAGGCTATCACGTCCTTCGTCGCCTATCATCGCCAAGGCATCCACCACATGCTCTTATTCACTTGACCCTATAACTTTGATGTCTTGCAACATCTTTGCCAGGTCTCAAGAGAATGTCTGTCAGGTCTTTCACCTGACGCGTTATGCCGTATCCAATCGTGATCTTTCGATCCAATTGAACATTCGTTGACGCAATCAAAATGTTGCTGACGGCACGGTGCAGTAAAACCTTTACGAATTTCTGCTTTCCGTCAGCAACGCTGATTCGACTCTATGAATTTTTAAAGAACAGCCGTGGATCTGGAGATCCAGTTATTGGCGCAAGGCCAACATCAAAACACTCATGCGAGCGCTTTGATTTTGATCTTGCGATAGGTGGTGGAGGATGACGGGATCGAACCGACGACCCCCTGCTTGCAAAGCAGGTGCTCTCCCAGCTGAGCTAATCCCCCAGGATTGGATGGAGGTATGGTGGGTCTGGTTGGTCTCGAACCAACGACCCCCGCCTTATCAAGACGGTGCTCT
>NZ_JBHTBX010000006.1:0-122500 GCF_042665135.1 Hydrogenophaga bisanensis | reverse complement strand
CTCCAGAGATGACCGTGTTCGAGGCAGCAGGTGCCGGGGTGGCCGAGGTGCGGGCACTGCGTGAACAGTACCTCAGCGGCGACGCAGAGGTCGACCTGGATGCCCTGCAGACCCGGATCGAGGCGCTGGATGGATGGAACTGGGAGCAACGCGTGGAGGAGACGCTCCAGCGGCTGCATCTGGACCCGGCGGTGGTGGTCGGGACCTTGTCGGGGGGCAATCGAAAGCGCGTGGCGCTGGCCCAGGCTCTGGTGAGCCGGCCCGATGTGCTGCTGCTGGATGAACCCACGAACCACCTGGATCTGGACAGCATTGCGTGGCTGGAAGGCCTGTTGCAGGAGTTCAAGGGCTCGGTGGTGGTGATCAGCCACGACCGGGCCTTTCTGGATGGTGTCACCACACGCATCGTCGAACTCGATCGGGGCAAGCTGCTCAGCTTCCCGGGCAACTTTGCCCGCTACCAGGCCCTGAAAGAAGAACAACTGGCGCAGGAAGCGGTGGTTAACGCGCGCGCGGACAAACTGCTGGCACAGGAGGAAGTCTGGATCCGAAAGGGTGTGGAAGCGCGTCGCACGCGGGCACAAGGCCGCATCAACCGTCTGGAGGCCCTGCGGGCCCGGCGTGCCCAGCGGCGCGAGACGGTCGGGCAGGTCCGCATGGAGGTTGCGACCGGGTCAGCCAGCGGAAAGATCGTGGCAGAGCTAGAACATGTCTCGAAGTCCTTTGCCCGGGAAGACGGCAGCCCCAGGGTGATCGTGCGCGACTTCTCGACCACGATCCTGCGGGGGGACAAGGTCGGCCTGATCGGACCCAATGGCGCAGGAAAGACGACTCTGCTGAAGCTGATCCTGGGTGTGATGGAGCCTGACGAGGGCACGGTTCGCCGCGGCAGCAATCTGACCGTCGCGTATTTTGACCAGATGCGGGAACAGATCGACCCCGAGGCCACGCTGGAAGACTTCATCAGCCCGGGCAGCGAATGGATCGAGATTGGCCAGCGCCGGACCCATGTGCGCAGCTACCTGGGTGATTTCCTGTTTTCGCCGGCCCGGGCCAATGCCCCGGTCAGGACCCTGTCGGGCGGGGAGCGCAACCGGCTGTTGCTGGCCCGCCTGTTTGCCCGCCCTGCCAATGTGCTGGTGCTGGACGAGCCCACCAACGATCTGGACATCGACACGCTGGAGCTGCTGGAAGAACTCCTGCAGCAGTACGAGGGCACCGTGTTCCTGGTGAGCCATGACCGGCGATTCCTCAACAACGTGGTGACCAGCACGCTGGTGGCAGAAGGTGATGGACGCTGGCGCGAGTTTGTCGGCGATGTGGAGGACTGGTTGACCCAATCGGCGCGGGCGCAAGCGGTCACATCGAGAGACAAGGAGCAGGAACGCCCGACGCAAGTACCCGCAACCTCCCCTGCACCTGCGACCGGCACAACGTCCGCGAGTCGTCGCAAGCTTTCCTACAAGGAACAGCGCGAGCTGGAGGCCTTGCCAGCGCAGATCGAGCAGCTGGAGAAAGAGCAGGCCGAGCTCGACCGGATACTCCAGGATGGCCAGATCTATTCGGCAGATCCGGCGCGGGCGGCCGAACTGGCCAGCCGGCATGCTCAGGTCGAGGAGGAATGGATGACGGCCATGGAGCGTTACGAGGCCTTGCAGGCGCGGTGATGGCCGGTATCGAGCAGACCCCATGAACACCTCTGCAAACTCGCCGCACTCCCCGCAGCGGCTCGCGCTGGACCTGCAGAGGGCCCGCGACGAGCTGGAGCTGGAGCGTCAGCGCACGCACCAGCTGCTGGACGAAATCGACCGCCAGAACGCGGAGCTCGATCGCCTGCGCAGTTCGGTGCATCGGGAGGCCAACAGCCGTCTGCTGGCTGAAGAGGCGCTGGATGAATCGAGAGAGAGACTGCAGCTGGCGGTGGAGGCCGCAGGCTTGGCCCTGTGGGACTGGCACCTGAAGTCCCCCCAGATCTTCATGACCGCCCGATGGGGCGAGATGATCGGCGACGTGGCCATCGACGGCTACTGGGCTTATGACACGCTGATGGACCGGATCCATCCGGACGATCGATCGCGCATTGAAGCGGCGTCCAAAAAGCTGGCCGAGGTCCGCCCCACGAAACTGGTCAGCGAGTATCGCGTTCGCAGTGGCGATGGCTGGATCTGGGTGGAGAGCCACGGCATGGTGGCCGAACACGACAGTCAGGGCCGTCCGCTGCGTCTGATGGGAACGCTGGCCGACATCAGCGAGCGCAAGCGGATCGAGGCCGACATGCAGCGCGCCCGCGACCAGGCCGAGCAGGCCAACCGGGCCAAGACCGAGTTCCTGGCCAACACCAGCCACGAAATCCGCACGCCGCTCAACGCGCTGATGGGCCTGACGCAGTTGCTGATGGATTCGCCGGTGAATGCGGAGCAGCGCAGCTGGCTGGAACTGATGGACAGCTCGGCCCACACCCTGCTGAACATGCTCAACGACGTGCTGGACCTCTCGCGCATCGAGGCGGGCAAGATGGATGTCGAGCGTGTGCGCTACGAGTTGCCCAGGACGTTGCAGGAGGTGGGCGCCCTATACGAAAACCAGGCTCGTGCCCGGTCGGTCCAGTGGACGTTGGCCGTGGCCGGTGATCTGCCGCAGTGGGTGGTGGGTGATCCCGGAAGGCTTCGCCAGGTGCTGGGCAACCTGCTGTCGAACGCCCTCAAGTTCACGCCGAAAGGCGGGCGGATCCGCCTGTCAGCCGCCTCACAAGCAGATGTGCGAGGCGGCAAGACGCTGCGATTGCAGGTGCAGGACAGTGGCGTGGGGATTGCCCCCAAACACCAAGCGCGGATCTTTGAGGCGTTCACGCAGGCCGACTCGTCGACCGCGCGTCGCTATGGCGGCAGTGGTCTGGGCCTGACCATCTGCGCCCGGCTGGTCAGGCTGATGGGTGGGCGCATCGATCTGGAAAGTGAATTGGGCATGGGCAGCACGTTCACGGTGACCTTGCCCCTCGAAGAAGACGGCCGAGATACACAGGATCTTCCCACTGACCAAGTGCATGAGGATGTCGATGCCATCCGGGGCGCCGGTCGCCGGTTTGCGGACATCCGGGTGCTGGTGGCAGAAGACAACCCGGTCAATGAACTGCTGATGAACCAGTGGCTGCAGCGGCTGGGATGCGTCGTCCACAACGCGCGCGACGGGGCAGAGGCCGTCTCGCAATGGGAGGCGCAGCCGGTGGATGTGGTGCTGATGGACGTGCAGATGCCGAGGGTCTCGGGCATGGATGCCACCGAGCGCATCCGTGCCAAGGAAGCGGCCACGGGTCGCGGTCGCACGCCCATCATTGCCGTGACCGCCAACGCCATGGATGGCGACCGGCAGGCGTGCCTGTCCGCGGGGATGGACGGTTACCTCAGCAAACCCGTCAGCCCCTCGGCCCTGGTGCTGGCGATGGAGGCGGTTTTACCGGCCATCCGGGCCCGGCAGCCGGCACCGCCGCCTGCCTCGCCCACCATCCCGGCCCGACCCGGACCGATGGACCTGGACAAGTTGCTGCGGCGACTCGACCACAACCAGGAGACCCTGACTCAGCTGGCGGCCGCCATGCGCACCGATCTGAGCCAGCGCCTGGGCGCCTTGCGCACCGCCCTTGCCGACAGGAACAGGGACGTGGCGGTGGCGCACGCACATGGACTGGCGGGATCGCTGGGCAGCATGACCGCCGAACGCGGCGCGCGACTGGCCAAGGGACTGGAGCTGGCGGCACGGTCGGAGGACTGGCAGCTGTTTGCGAGGGCCCTGCCCTTGCTGGAAAGCGAGGCCGTGGCCATCGACGACGCCCTGCTCCAGGTGGTCAGGCCGACGACCCGCGCAGGCGACTGAAGACCCGCCAGAACGCGGCCTCCTGGGTGGTGGCAAAGTTGATGCGCATGAGGGTGCTGGGCGCCCGCGCGGCATGGAACAGTGCGCCGGGCGCAATCAGGTAGCCTTCGTCGAGCAGGCGCTGGGCCAGCGGCTCGGTATCGACACCCGTGTCCACCCAGCCGAAGAGGCCGGCGGGCTCGGCCACGAAGCGGCAGCCAGCGGCCTGGGCCAGCTTGACGCTGCGTTCCCGGGCAACATCCAGGCGCAGGCGGATGCGCTCGGCATGTCGGCGCAACTGCCCCTGCTCGATGCAATGGGCCATCGCGCGCTCCAGCAGACTGGGTGTGGTGAGCGTGGCCAGAAGCTTCGTGTCGAGCAGGCGCTCGGTCCAGGCCGGCGGAGATGCCAGGTAGCCCACGCGCCAGTTGGGGGCCAGGATCTTGGCGAAACCGCTCACATAGAACGTGCGCTGCAGCCCGTCCAGCACACTCATGCGGGTGGCATGCTCCGGCGCGATGTGGCCGTAGGTGTCGTCCTCGACGATGTGGAAATCGTGCTGCTGCGCCAGTTGCAACACACGATGTGCCGCGCCTGGCGACAGGCTGTAGCCGGTGGGGTTGTGCAGCACACTCACGCTGACAAACAGGCGGGGAGAATGTGCCTCGCAGTACCGCGCCATCACGGCCAGATCGGGCCCGGATGCGCCCCTGGGAACTGGAAGGATGCGCATGCCCAGGGCATCCAGGCGAGCGAATTCGACCGCCCAGCCGGGCTCTTCGACCATCACCGCGTCACCGGGCTTGAGCAGCGTCCGGCTGACAATGTCCAGGGCGTGGGTGGCGCCCACGGTGGTGATGATGTGCGACGGGTCTGCGGGCATGCCCATGTCCTGCAGGCGCTGGCTCAGCACGCGACGCAGGTGGGCGTCCCCCAAGGGTTCACCGTAACGAAGCGAGCTGTCTGCCAGGACCCCGGCGGAGGTGACCTTGCGAACCGCCGAGGCCATGAACGGCGATTCAAGCCACTGCGGCGGGAGCACACCCATGCCTGGCTGCGGCTTGCCGCCCGAAGGGTGAAACATGCCACGAATGAGGGTGGCGGCGCTGACCGGGGCGGTCATCCGTGACAGATCGGCCGGTGAAGTGCTGCCCGCCCCCGGGCGAGCCTGAGACAAACGCTCCCGGACAAAAAACCCCCGGTTGCGGCGCGCCTCGATCAGCCCTTGGGCGATGAGCTGGTCATAGGCAGCCACCACCGTCGAGGGGTTGAGGTCGTGCTGGAGCGCACACTGGCGGACGCTGGGCAAGCGCGCACCCGGCGGGAGCAGGCGGTCCCGGATGCGGCTGGCAAACCGCTCGGCCAGTTGCTCGGTCAAGGTCCGGGCGGAGGTGCGCGTCAGGGCCGACGCCTGGAGGCCGGGCTCTTGGGCATCGTGGGTGAAAGTGGCGTCGAGCATCGCTGTATGGACCGAAGAAACCACACAGATCACATCCGTGACCCGGACATCTGTATGGTTTGTGTATGGTCAGAAAGATTACAGTGAATCCCATGGACACACAAGCCCGCCCGATCCTTCGATGAACGCCACCGAGTTCAGCGCCCTGCTGGTGCTGGCCACCGCCACCAGCTTCACGCCCGGCCCCAACACCACGCTGTCGACCGCGTTGGCGGCGAACTTCGGCCTTCGGCGTGCGCTGCGCTTCATCGTGGCCGTGCCGGTGGGCTGGGGGCTGCTGTTCACGCTCTGCACCGCCGGGGTGGGTGCCCTGGTGATGGCGGTGCCGGTGCTGCGCTGGGCCATCCTGCTGGGCGGCACCGGCTACCTGCTCTGGCTGGCACGGCGCCTGTGGGGCAGCCGGTCCATGTCGCAAGCGGACCCGGCGCGCCTGAACGTGGGCTTCTGGCAAGGCGTGGGCCTGCAGTTCCTCAACATCAAGGCCTGGATGCTGGCGCTGTCTATCGTGGCGGGCTGGATTGCCGGACACGCCGACGCCATGGCGCGTTATGCGGCGGTGCTGCCGGTGTTGCTGGCGTACGCGTTCTTCAGCAATTTCAGCTATGCGCTGGTGGGATCGCTGCTGCGGCATTGGCTGGCCGGGCCGGTGGTGGACGGTCAGGCGACCGGTGCGCGTCTGCAGGCATTCAACCGGATGATGTCCCTGGCGCTGGTGCTCACCGCGGTGTGGATGGTGGCTGGCGGTGCCGGTCTGAATGGCAAGGTGGGCGCATGAGCCAGCCCATCGCACTGCCGGCAACGCGACTGTCCGACACCACGCTCGGGCTCTGGCTGGGCCTCCTGGGCGTGGTGGTGTTCGCGCTGACCTTGCCGATGACGCGGCTGGCCACCGGCACTGCCGAAGCCCCGCAACTCTCGCCCTGGTTCGTGACCTGGGCTCGCGCGGCGCTGGCCGGTGGACTGTCCGCGGCCTACCTGCTGGTCACACGATCGCGGCTGCCGATGCCCGCCGAGCGCGGCCCTCTGCTGCTCTCGCTGGCGGGCAATGCCATCGGCTATCCACTGCTCCTGGGTTGGGCGCTGCGCCATGTAACCGCCAGTCACGCGGCGGTCATCACCGCCCTGCTGCCGCTGGCCACCGCGGCCATCGCTGCCTGGCTGCTGCATCAGCGGGCGCGGCTGGGCTTCTGGCTGTTCGCCGGTCTGGGCAGCGCGCTGGTGGTGGTCTACAGCCTGCTCCGTGCCGCACAATCCGGAAACGGATTCGCCCTGGAATGGGCCGACGCGCTGCTGGTCGGCGCGGTGCTGGCGGCCTCGCTGGGGTATGTGGGCGGCGCCCAGGTCACGCCGACGCTGGGCGCGGAGCGCGTGATCAGCTGGGTCTGCGTCATGGCGCTGCCGGTCACCGTGCCTGGCGCCTTGCTGACCTGGCCCGACCGGCCGATTGCCCTGTCCGCCTGGCTGGCACTGGGCTATGTCGGCGTATTTTCCATGTGGGCCGGCTTTTTCGCCTGGTTCCGCGGGCTGGCTCTCGGCGGTGCACTGCGCGTGAGCCAGACACAACTTCTGCAGCCTTTTGTCAGCATTCTGGCGGCCGTGCCGCTGCTGGGCGAGTCGCTTGATCTGATCACGCTGGGCTTTGCCCTGGCGGTGGTCGCCACCGTGTTCATGGGCCGGCGCCTGGCCGCACCTGCCCCTTTGCCCCCTGCCAAACCTTGAGGAGTCTGCCTTGACCACCACCCCATGGACACTCGCGCAACGCGCCCACAAGATGAACCCGTCGGTGATCCGCGAGATCCTCAAGGTGACCGAGAAGCCCGGCATCATCAGCTTTGCCGGCGGCCTTCCCTCGGCCAGGACCTTTCCGGTCGAAGCCTTCGCTGCCGCCTGCGAGACGGTATTGCGCACCGACGGCCCTGCGGCACTGCAGTACGCCTCCAGCGAGGGCCTGCCAGCGCTGCGCGAGTGGATCGCCGGCCAGCTGCCATGGGACGTGAGTCCGGACCAGGTGCTGATCACCACCGGCAGCCAGCAAGGTCTCGACCTGGTGGCCAAGGTGCTGATCGATCAGGACAGCACGGTGCTGGTGGAAACGCCCACCTATCTGGGCGCGCTGCAGGCCTTCACACCCATGGAGCCGGCCATCGTTGGGGTGCAGAGCGATGCGGAAGGCATCGACGTGGACGACCTGGCAAAGAAGGCCCCCGGCGCGCGCTTCCTGTACGTGCTGCCCAACTTCCAGAACCCGACCGGCCGCACCATGAGCGAGGCGCGGCGCCAGGCTCTGGTGGACACCGCTCGGCGCATCGGGCTGCCCATTGTCGAGGACAACCCGTACGGCGACCTGTGGTTCGATCAGCCGCCGCCGAAGCCGCTGACCGCGCGCAACCCCGAAGGTGGTATCTACCTGGGCTCGTTCTCCAAGGTGCTGGCGCCCGGTCTTCGCCTGGGCTACGTGGTCGCGCCCAAGGCCATCATGCCCAAGCTGCTGCAGGCCAAGCAGGCGGCCGACCTGCACAGCCCCAGCTTCAACCAGCGCATGGTCGCCGAGGTACTCAAGGACGGCTTCCTCGACCGCCACGTGCCCACCATCCGCGCGCTCTACAAGCACCAGTGCGAGGTGATGCTGGACGCGCTGACCCACGAAATGGCAGGTCTGGACGTGCAATGGAACTCGCCCGACGGAGGCATGTTCCTGTGGGCACGGCTGCCCGCCGGCCTGAACGCCATCGAACTGCTGCCCAATGCAGTGGACAAGGGCTTGGCCTTCGTGCCCGGTGCTGCCTTCTTCGCGTCCGATCCGGACCCGCGCGCCCTGCGCCTGTCCTTCGTGACCGCAAGCGAGGAACAGATCCGCATCGGCATCAAGGCCCTGGCGGACACCATCCGTGAAGCAGTGAAAGGCTGAAACCATGCTACGCATCTGGGGCCGGCTGAGTTCGATCAATGTGCGCAAGGTTGTGCTGTGCGCGCAGGCGCTCGGACTTGACTTCGAGCGCATCGATGCGGGACTGTCCTACGGCGTGGTGAACACGCCGGACTACCGCTCCAAGAACCCCAACGGCCTGGTGCCGCTGCTGGAGGACGGAGACTTCACGCTCTGGGAGTCGAACGCCATCGTACGCTACCTGTGTGCCCGTGAAGGCTCACCGCTGTACCCGCAGGACCTGCAGCGCCGAGCCGATGCCGAGCGCTGGATGGACTGGCAGCAGACCACGCTCAACCCGGCCGGCAGCCCCGGGTTCAAGCAGCTGATCCGCACGCCCGAGGCGCAGCGCGACCCGGCCGTCATCGCCGCCTCGGTGGCCGCGACCGAGCCGCTGTTCGCGCAGCTCGACGAGCACCTTGCGCGCCAGCCCTTCATGGCGGGCGACGCGCTGACCATGGCCGACATCCCCATCGCCTGCGAGGTGCACCGCTGGTGGGGCCTGCCGCGGCCGCGCCCGGCCTGGCCGCACCTCGAACGCTGGTACGCGCAGTGGCTGGCCCTGCCCGCCAGCCGCGGCGTGCTAGACCTGACCCTGTCCTGATCCCGGAGAGCCCCCATGCAGCAACGTCCTTTCAAGCAGGTCGACGTCTTCACCGCCACCCCTTACCGCGGCAACCCGCTGGCCGTGGTGCTGGACGGCAGCGGTCTCTCGACGGCCGAGATGCAGCACTTCACGAACTGGACCAACCTGTCGGAGTGCACCTTCCTGCTGCCGCCCACGCCCGAAGGTGCGGCAAAGGGCGCCGACTACCGCGTGCGCATCTTCTGCCCGGGCCGCGAGCTGCCCTTTGCCGGTCACCCCACACTGGGCAGCTGCCACGCCTGGCTGGAAGCCGGCGGCGTGCCACGCGGCGAGCACGTGGTGCAGGAATGCGGTGTGGGGCTGGTGAAGATTCGGCGTGACGGCGGGCGGCTAGCGTTCGCGGCACCGCCGCTGATCAAGAGCGGACCACTCGACGAAGCCGACGTGCAGCTCATCGCCCGCGGCCTGGGTGTGACGCGCGAGGACATCGCCGCGCACGCCTGGTGCGACAACGGCCCCAACTGGCGCGGCGTGATGCTGCGCAGCGCCGAGCAGGTACTGGCGCTCCGGCCCGACGCGACCATCCTCGACGGTCTGGACGTTGGCGTCGTAGGGCCGCGCGGCAAGGTCGGCGTGGTCGGCCGGCAAGACACGGGCGACACGCAGTTCGAGGTGCGGGCCTTTTTTCCGGGCAACAACGGCCTGACCGAGGACCCGGTGACCGGCAGCCTGAACGCGGCTCTGGCTCAGTGGCTGATGGATGCAGGCCTGGCGCCCGAGCGCTATGTGGCCGCGCAGGGTACGGCATTGGCACGCCAGGGGCGGATACACATTGAGCGCGACCGGGACGGGGCGATCTGGGTGGGCGGCAACTCGGTGACCTGCTTCGACGGGCGGGTGCGACTGTGACCATCGATCTGCACGCGCGCATCGACCATTTGGTGGTCGCCGCGTCAACGCTGGAAGAAGGCATTGCCTGGTGCGAAGCCACACTGGGGCTGACACCCGGACCCGGCGGCTCGCATGCGCTGTTCGGCACGCACAACCGCCTGCTGCGACTGTCATCGAACGACCATCGGCAGGTCTATCTGGAAATCATCGCGATCGATCCGCAGGCCACACCAGCGCGTGCCGCCCCGCTGCGGCGCTGGTTTGATCTGGATGACCCGACCCTCCGGGACCAGTTGGACCGGCAAGGTCCCCAGTTGATCCACTGGGTGGCAAGCGTCCCCGACATCGACGCGGCCTGCGCCGCCTGGCGTCGCCTGGGCATTGACCGGGGCCCGGTGATCGAGGCCTCCCGCCCGACGCCCGAGGGGCTTTTGCGCTGGCGCATTGCCGTGCGTGACGACGGGCAACGTCTGCTCCATGGCACGCTGCCCACCCTGATCCAGTGGGGACCGGTGCATCCCGCCGACCAGATGCCTGCCCCCGTTCTGGGTCTGGTGAGCCTGCATCTGCAACACCCGCAGGCGCCTCTCCTGAGAGCGGCATTGAACGCCATTGGCCTGGACCACGTGACGGTGGAAACGGGGCAGCCTGCGTTGCAGGTTCAGCTCACGTCCGCCCCGGGCACGCCGCTGACACTCTCCCACCAGGAACCTGCATGAGCCTGCCTTCCCTTCGCGATATCGAAGCCGCCGCCGAGGTGGTGTACCGCGAATTCGCCCCCACACCCCAGTACCGTTGGGCGCTGCTGAGCCAGCGCCTGGGCACCGACTGCTGGGTCAAGCACGAGAACCACACGCCGGTCGGTGCATTCAAGATCCGCGGAGGGTTGACCTACTTCGACGCCCTGCGCCGGCGAGGCCAGTTGCCACGCGCGGTGGTCAGCGCCACGCGCGGCAACCACGGCCAGAGCATCGGCTGGGCGGCCCGTTCGCACGGCATTGCGTGTGCGATTGTGGTTCCCCAGGGCAACTCTGCTGAAAAGAACGCCGCCATGAGGGCCCTGGGCGTCGAACTGATCGAACATGGCGAAGACTTTCAGGCCAGCCGCGAGCACGCGCAGCAACTGGCCCAGTCACGCCAGGCCCACATGGTGCCCAGCTTCCACACCGATCTGCTGTCGGGAGTGAGCACGTACTGGTGGGAATTCCTGCGCGCCGTGCCCGACATGGACGTGGCCTATGTGCCGATCGGGCTGGGTTCGGGGGCGTGCTCCGCGATTGCCGCCAAGCTGGCACTCGGCCACCGTGTGCGTATCGTGGGTGTCGTCAGCGCCCATGCCACGACCTATGCGGATTCCCTGGCAGCGGGCCAGGTGGTGCCTTCCGCGGTGAGCACCGTGCTGGCCGATGGCATGGCTTGCCGGCTGGCTGATGCCGATGCCCTGTCGGTGCTCCGGCCGCACCTCGATCACGTGGTGAAGGTGAGCGACGAGGAGGTGGCCGCCGCCATGCGCGCCATCTACGCCGACACGCACAATGTCGCCGAAGGTGCCGGAGCGGCAAGCTTCGCGGCAGCGTGGCAGGAGCGTGGACGGCTGCGCGGGCAGGTGGTGGGCACCGTCCTCAGCGGCAGCAACGTGGACGCGAGCGTGCTCTCAGGAGTACTGGCAAAAGACTGAGGCCCGTCCCTCAGGCCGCCGAAGGCTGGACCAGCCGCTGGACGACGTCGCAAAAGGATTCGATGGCATCGGTCTTGAACACCACCTCGCGCACGCCGACCTCTGCCGCCTTTTGCTCGAGTTCCTCGTTGATGTAGCCCGAGGCCACCGCCACCGTCAGCCGGGGGTTGATGGCCAGGACTTCCCGGGCCACATCGATGCCGGACATGCCCGGCATGTTGTAGTCGGTCAGCAGGAGATCGAATCCCTGGGGGTTGGCCCGCACCGCGTCGATGGCCTCCTTCTGGTCACAAAAGGCAGAGACCTCATAGCCCCTGCGCTGCAGGAGGCGACGGACCAGAAACACCAGGGTGTCATCGTCGTCGAGGTACAGCACGTGGCCAGCGGCCGTCGCAGGTGGCGTGGTCATGGGGGGAATCTCCTCGGAAACGGCCCCTTCCGGCGGATCGCCGGCAGGAGGATCTGCGGACATTGTGCCGGCATGCGGGACCGGTGTGTCCAGGTGGGTGGCGGGAAAGTAGAGAACAAAGGTGGAACCGTGTCCTGGTTCACTGCTCACGTGGATGGCGCCACCATGAGCCTGCACGATGCCCAGAACCACAGGCAGCCCGAGACCGGTCCCCTGTCCGACCGGTTTGGTGGTGAAAAACGGATCGAAGATGCGCTGCCTGGTGGCCTCGTCCATGCCGCACCCGGTGTCGCTGACGGTGATGCTGACCGCATCGACGCCATCCTGAACACACACTTGGGCCACTTCGGCAGGCAGCGCCGGATCATCCGCCCTGACCCTGTCGATGGCCAGATCGATTCGCCCGGGTTTGCCCTGAAGGGCATGAATGGCATTGGTCCCCAGGTTGAGCAGCACCTGGCCGATCTGGGTGGCGTCCGCCCTGACCATGGGACAGGTGCTGCAGTGGCGCACCGTGAGATGAATGTGCGGCGGCAAGGCGGTGCGCAGCAGGTTGGAGGTTTCCGTGGCGATGTCATCGAGCCTGACGGGCGTGCGCTCCAGCGGCTGCTGCCGGGAAAACGCCAGGATCTGACGGACCAGTTCGCGACCCCGCCGTGCCGCGTTGCTGATCTCGTGCAGGCTCTCGCGCGCGGGCGCACCCGGCTGCAGGTCCTGACGGGCGAGGTTGGCATTGCCCAGGATCGCGGCAAGGATGTTGTTGAAGTCGTGGGCCACCCCGCCCGCCAGGGTCCCCAGCGCCTCCATCTTCTGGGACTGTGACAACTGCTGGGCCAGGCGTTGCTGCTGCTGCTGGGCCTGCCGCAGGCTGGTGACGTCCACGAAAGTGAACACCACATGCCGCAGGCCGCCCAGGACATCGTTCTCGGGATACGCGTTGCACAAGGCCCAGCGCACCGGCTGGCCCTGGTTGTCGGCCAGACCGAAGATGACGTCATGCACCGGCTGACCCGTCGCCAGCACCCGGTCAAACGGCATTTCATGCCGTCGCATGGGCTGCCCGTCCTCGCGCAGCATGCGCCACTGCTCGGGCGGCGACGGGGACCGGTCGGCAGCGCCCCCGTCATCGGTCCATCCCAGGAAACGCCGGGCCAGACTGTTGATGTCAGCGATCGACCGGTCAGGCCGGTACACGATCAGTCCCGCGCTCAGGTTCTCGATGAGTGCGCGCAGATCCGACTCGCGGGTCTGCAGATCCTGCCGGGCACGATCGGCCAGCTGGCGCAGGCGGTAGGACACCAGTGCGCCATACAGGATCATCCGCACCATCTTGGAGAACAGGGCAAACAGCATCAGACCGGGCAGTACCTGGGCCAGCGACAGGCCCAGCAACGGCACCATGATCCCGTAGCCGATCATGGCCCCCACCTCCAGCAAGGACCAGAACTTGACCACCTGGAGTTCGGGGACCCGCCGCTGAGGATCTGCCCGCCGGATGTCGCGATAGGCCAGCGCGGCGATGACGGCCGTCGTCAGCACCAGCACCAGCTGACGAACCTTGGGCAGGTCCCACACTTCCTGGAGCATCACCTGCCCGAGCAGCAGGCCGGCAGAGCAAAGCCAGACCAGATGGATGGGGCGGGACAGCCCCAGGAAACTGCGCAAACCCATCCAGGCGAACAGCACACTGACCGCCATCATGGCGTTCGGCAGGCTGGTGCTCCACGCGGCGGGCACCTGTCCGGTCATCATCAGGCCGGCAGCCCCCACGATGGACACCGCCGCAGACGAAGCCCACCAGCCGGGACCGCCGATCGCCGGGTACCGCTTCATGAGTGCCAGAAAACCCAGTCCTGTCAGGAGGTCGATACCGAGCCTGACGACCAGCAACGTCGCCAGATCAATCGGCATGGGGGAACACTCGGCGGATGGACTTCATGGAATGGACGATTGAAGCACAGACGAGGCCTGGACAACCCGCCGAAATGACGAAGAAAGTTCGCGGTAATCGAAGCATCCCGCCGCGAGGTGACCGTCACCTGCGTGTCACACAGTCGCTGTCGAGACAAAGATGTCTTCCGCGTGTCCCACAGAATGCCGGCCCATGGGAACTCTCTATCTCGTGCGTCATGGTCAGGCCTCCTTCGGCGCGGACGACTACGACCAGCTCAGCGATCTGGGCCGGCGCCAGGCCGAGCGGCTGGGCCAGTACTGGGCAAGCCGGGGATTGCGTTTCGACGCGGTCATCACGGGCTCGCTGCGGCGTCATGCGCAGACCTGGGCAGGCATCGCCAGCGGCGCTGGCATGGACCATGCACCGCTGGTCTGGCCGGGCCTGGACGAGTACGACAGCCACGCGGTCATCGAGACCATCCACCCGCACCCCTTGGTCAAGCCGGACACACCCGAGCTGTACCGCCAGCATTTCCGGCTGCTTCGTGACGGGCTGGCCCAGTGGATGGCCGGGACCGTGAGCCCGCGCGGCATGCCCAGCTACACCGATTTCGTCCATGGTGTGACCGGCGCACTGGACCATGTGCGCAGCCATCACCATGGCCAGAATGTGCTCATCGTCTCCAGCGGCGGGCCGATCTCAACGGCCATGGGCCATGTGCTGGGGCTCAGTCCCGACGCCACCATCGACCTGAACATGCGCATCCGCAACAGCGCGGTCACCCAGTTCCAGTTCACGCCCAAGCGGCATGCGCTGCTGACTTACAACACGCTGCCGCATCTGGACGGCCCAGACTACGACAGCTGGATCACCTACGCCTGAGCGGGTCGGTCAGCGAAGCTGCAGGATAGGCGACGTCCTCGCGCAGGGTGTCCGGAGGCAGGCGATCGATTTCCAGCAGCAGTTCGGCCAGCGCACGTCCGGCGGCACCGACCAGCGCCAGCCCCTTGTCTGCCGTGGCGGCAGCCGCATCACCGACCGCGCCCTGCCGGTTGTAGTCCTGCATCATCCAGGCCAGCTTGGCACTGCGGCCATTGCCCAGGATGGCGTGTTGCCGGGCACGCTCGCTGGAGGTGGAGCCAAAGCGCTCGGCCTGGTCCATGCGAACACGCTCGGGCGCGAGCGCCAGCATCATCGATGTCTCGATGTCACCGGCATGGATGCCAAAGCGATGCTCGTCGGCACTGAACCGCGCGCTGACATCCTGCCCCTGTTCATCCTGCAGCGGGAGGTTGAACCAGCTGAGGCTGTAGACGAGCATGCCCAGGCGAGCGCGCAGGTCGCGCGCCACCAGATCGAGGGCCCCCACCTGGCCACCGTGGGTGTTGAACAGCACCAGCTTGCGCACGCCGCTGGCCGCGACACACTCCCCCAGCTCGGTCCAGACACGCATCAGGGTCTCGGCGCGCAGGCTCAGGGTGCCGGCGAACCGGGCGTGCTCGGGCGAGAAGCCCACCGACTGCGTGGGCAGCATGAGCACCGGCGTGCCCGCCGGCAAGGCATCCAGCGCCCAGGCGACGATCCCGTCCGCAATGGTGGCATCCACCGAGAGGGGCAGGTGCGGGCCATGCTGCTCGGTGGCGGCCACCGGTAGCACGGCGATGGTCCGCGGCAGGTCCAGATGGCCGAAATCGGCGGTGGTGAGGTCGGACCAATGGGCTGGCAGGTGAGGGACTGGGTTCATGGCCGCCATCTTACGGCGCCGGGGGTGTTCGCTTCAGTCCCTGGCATACATCCAGCGACGCGACCACGGCATCTCGCCGGCGCTGCGCCGCGCGGGACGGCACAGCACCTGAAAGAGGGCAATCTCGTCCTGCTCGAAAGCCCAGGCGCACCCGGCCAGATAGACGCGCCAGATGCGCCAGCGCTTGTCGTCGACCAGGGCACGTATCCGGTCGCGCCGAGCCTCGAAGGCCTCGCTCCACAGGGCCACCGTTCGGGCGTAGTGGCGGCGCAGGTTTTCGGCATCGAAGACCTCCAAGCCACCCTCCTGCATGGTGCGCATCACCGTGCCAATGTGGGGCAGCTCGCCATGGGGAAACACGTAGCGGTGGACGAAGCCCCCCGCCCCCTTCGATGCCTCGCCATCGTGCGCGTCCGAACTCGTGATGCCGTGATTGAGGACCCAGCCATCGGGCGCCAGCAGGGCACGGACCTGACCGAAATACGCGGCCAGGTGATTCAGCCCCACGTGTTCGAACATGCCCACGCTGGTGACCCGGTCGAAGGGACCGTCCGGGACATCGCGGTAGTCCTGCAGGCGGATTTCCACGCGGTCTTCCAGGCCTGCCACCTTCACGCGCTCGCGCGCCAACGCGTACTGGTTCTCGGACAAGGTGATGCCCACACAACGGGCGCCAAACTGCTGGGCAGCCCGGATCACGAGTGCCCCCCAGCCACACCCGATGTCCAGCAGGCGCTGGCCAGGCTGAAGACGAAGCTTGGTGAGGATGTGATCGATCTTCTTCTGCTGCGCCAGCGCCAGTGATTCGTCCCCGCGCTCGAAGTAGGCACACGAATACACCATGGCCGGATCCAGCCACTGGGCATAGAACTCGTTGGAGACGTCGTAGTGGTAACGGATGGCGTCGCTGTCGAGCGCCCGGGTGTGTTCGACCCGGCGCCTCGGACGGACAACGGCCTGTTCATCCACGGACGCGGCATCCGCCAACCCGTGCGCCACGGCCACGATGTCCTGCAGGTCACCCTCGACATCGATCAGGCCCTCCACATAGGCCTGACCGAGGGTTTCCAGCGTCGGCTGCATCAGCAAGGGCAGTGCGGCCGCATCACGCACGCGCATGCGGACCTTGGGCTCCGAAAAGTCCCCCAGACTCAAGCCACTGTGCCCATGGTCGCCCCAGGTCAGGCGAACGGGCAGGTTGACGCGGCGGCGCAGACGATGCGCCCATGGCCGCAAAGCCAAATCGATCATCGAGCCCATGCCGGTTCCTCCCCTCACTGCGGTGGCCAGAAAGACAGGAAAGATGTCTTTTTACCGAAGATGGCGCCATCTGTGAACCATTTCACGAATGCGTTCGACCGATCGATCCGACAGCCGGCGCACCGCCCGGGGCCGGTCTGGCAGGCTCCACTTATATTTGCAGCCTGATCCTCCACCGCCGGATGAGGGGAACCTGTGTCCCGGATCCGCACTCCGACTGCCCATGCCCGCTCTTGCCCTGTCCGTTTTCCGCAGCCAGCCAGCCCCCCTGGCCTGGCTGATCGCCCTGCTGCTGTTTCTGTCCATGGGCATGGCCTCGGCGCAATCCCTGCTGGTCCGCGGGAGTGCCGCTGCCATCAGCCAGACCGAGCAGGTGCGCTCCGAATTGATGGCTCACGCGCCGCAAGGCGTGGGCGCTGGCCGCACCGTCTGGGTAGGCCTGCAGCTGACCCACGCCCCCGAGTGGCATACCTACTGGAAAAATCCGGGTGATTCAGGTCTGCCGACCGAACTGCGCTGGACCTTGCCCCCTGGCGTCACCGCCGGCGAGATTGCGTGGCCCACCCCACGCAAGTTCCCGCTGGGCAACCTGGCCAACTATGGCTACGGTGACACAGTGCTGCTGCCCGTGCCCCTGACCATCGATCCGTCGTTTCGGGCACCGACCCTGGACATTGGCCTGGAAGCCAGCTGGCTGGCCTGCCGCAAGGAGTGCATCCCCGAAGAAGCCTCCCTGCGCCTGAGCATTCCGGCCGAAGGCTCCACGGCGGCGAACGCAGCCCTGTTTGATGCTTCTCTGGCAGCGGCACCCACCGCCCTTGCAGCGGGTGACGGCCGCATCGAACCCGAGGAAGGATTCCTGCGCGTGAATCTGGGGGGCTTGCCCGCAGACTGGCGCGGAAAGACGCTGGAGTTCTTCCCGGAAACCCCTGGACTGATCGAACCCGGCGCCCCCTGGACACAGGCCTGGGACGGCGATCGATGGTCGGCGCGCATCCCGCTGTCAGCCCACCGCAGCGAAGGTCCGTCCGAGCTGCCGCTGGTGCTGGCGCGCGCCGATGGCCCTGCCGTCGGCCCCGCAGAGGCCGGGGTACGCACCGTGCTGCCCGTGCAGGGAAGCTGGCCCGCTGTGGCGGCGCTGCCATCGGGCAACGAGGTATCACCAGCGCTGCAGGCGGCACTGGACGCCAACGCGGCCCGGGCCGCCAGCGGCCCCGCCCCCGCGTCGGGACTGACACTGGGCGCCGCCCTGATCGGCGCCCTGATCGGTGGACTCATCCTCAACCTGATGCCCTGCGTGTTCCCGGTGCTGGCGATCAAGGTGCTGGCCTTTGCCCGGCACGCCGACGACCGGGCTGCGCACCGGCGCAACGGCCTGGCCTACACCGCCGGCGTGGTGCTGTCCTTCATGGCTTTGGGAGGCCTTTTGCTGGGCCTGCGGGCCGCCGGCGAGGCCATCGGCTGGGGATTCCAGCTGCAAGACCCGATGGTGGTGGCGGCGCTGGCGGTGCTGTTTACGCTGATCGGACTGAACCTGGCGGGCCTGTTCGAGTTCGGCCAGATGCTGCCCGGCCAGCTGGCCGCTTACCAGGCCCGGCACCCGACGGTGGATGCGTTCCTGACCGGCGTGCTGGCGGTGGCGGTGGCCTCGCCCTGCACGGCGCCATTCATGGGCGCTTCGCTGGGACTGGCGGTGGGCCTGCCCGCCTGGCAGGCCCTGTCGGTGTTTGCCCTGCTCGGCCTGGGCATGGCGCTGCCCTACCTGCTGGCCAGTTGGTGGCCTGCCGTCGCCCGCCTGCTGCCGCGCCCGGGCGCCTGGATGCAGACTTTCCGTCAGCTCATGGCGTTTCCGATGTTCGCCACGGTGGTGTGGCTGTTGTGGGTGCTGGGCCAGCAGACCGGCATCGACGGCGCCGCCGCCTTGCTGATGATCCTGGTGGCCCTGGCCTTGCTGGTGTGGGCTCTGACCCTGAGGGGTCGCAGTCGCCTGATGCTGGGCTTGGTCTCGGCGGCCGGACTCGTCTGGCTGGCCGTCGCCATCGGCCCCCGGGTGACCACCATGCTGCCGGCGGATGTCACGGCATCGGTCGCCACGCCAGGCGAAGGCACCTGGGAACCCTGGAGCCAGGCCCGGCAGGACGCCCTGCTGGCCGAAGGTCGTCCGGTCTTCGTCGACTTCACCGCGGCCTGGTGCGTGACCTGCCAGTACAACAAGCGGACCACCCTCGCCGACCCGGCCCTGTTGCAGGACATGGCCTCCCGGCAAGTGGCCCTGCTGCGTGCCGACTGGACGCGGCGCGACCCGGCCGTGACCGCTGCACTGGCCGCCCTGGGCCGCAACGGCGTGCCGGTGTATGCCATTCATAAAAACGGACGGGCACCGGTGGTGCTGTCCGAGGTGTTGAGCGTGGAGGAGGTCCGTGCGGCGCTGACCGGTCTGTGAGCCGTGACTCCGCTGTCCGTATTCACCCCAGACAGGAGTTCATCATGATCCGACGCCGTCCGTTGTTGACACTCGGGGCCGCCACCGTGGCGCTGCCCGCGGGCCTGCTGGCGGGCCGGGCGGTCCATGCGGCTGCGCTGGTCGGTCAGCCGGCACCCGATTTCTCGCTGACAGACACCACCGGCAAGACCGTTCGGCTGTCCCAGTTCAAGGGCAAGCCCGTGGTGCTGGAGTGGAACAACCCGGGCTGCCCCTTCGTGCGCAAGCACTACCAGGGGAACCTGCAATCCCTGCAGAAAACCTACACCGCCAAAGGTGTGGCCTGGCTGGCGATCAATTCCACGCGTGACGACAGCGCGGACTACCTGCCGCCACCCCAACTGGCGCGCTGGATGACCGACCAGGGCGCCAGCCCTACCGCCACCCTGATGGATGAGGACGGCACGGTCGGTGCCACCTACGGCGCCAGGGTCACCCCGCACATGTACCTGATCGACGCCCTTGGCGTGCTGGTCTACGCGGGCGGCATCGACAGCATCCCCTCGGCCCGGGCGGCCGACATCGAGAAAGCCACCAACTACGTGCGGCAGGGTCTGGACGAGCTGCTCGCAGGCAAACCGGTCAGCAAGAGCACCAGCCTGCCATACGGCTGCAGCATCAAGTACCGCAACGGCACCGCCTGAATCTCGTGCGGCCGCGCTTGCGCTGGCGCAAGTGCGCGGCCGAAGGTAACCGGGATAATCGGCGGTTTGTCCATTGCCCACCTTCCCGGATACCCGCATGAGCTTCGCCCCCCTGCAGAACGACACTTTCCTGCGCGCCTGCCTGCGCCAGGCCACCGATCACACGCCGGTATGGCTGATGCGCCAGGCCGGACGCTACCTGCCTGAGTACTGCGCCACGCGTGCCAAAGCCGGTTCGTTCATGGGGCTGGCCACCAACGTCGACTACGCGACCGAGGTGACCCTGCAGCCGCTGGAGCGCTACGCGCTGGACGCCGCCATCCTGTTTTCCGACATCCTGACCGTGCCCGACGCCATGGGGCTGGGCCTGTCATTCCAGCAGGGCGAAGGTCCCAAGTTCGCGAAGACCGTACGCACCGAGGCCGATGTGGACCAGTTGGCCGTGCCGGACATGGACAAACTGCGCTATGTGTTCGACGCGGTGACCTCGATCCGGAAGGCGCTCAACGGCCGGGTACCGCTGATCGGCTTCTCGGGCAGCCCGTGGACGCTGGCCTGCTACATGGTCGAAGGCGGTGGCAGCGACGACTACCGCCTGGTCAAAGGGCTGATGTACAGCCGACCGGACCTGATGCACCGCATCCTGGCCATCAACGCCGACGCGGTGGCGACCTATCTCAACGCGCAGATCGACGCGGGCGCGCAGGCCGTGATGGTGTTCGACAGCTGGGGCGGCGTGTTGGCCGACGGCAAATTCCAGGAGTTCTCCCTGGCGTACACGAAACGGGTCCTGGCACAGCTCAAGCGCACCGACGCGAGCGGCACGGTGATCCCGCGCATTGTCTTCACCAAGGGCGGCGGCCTGTGGCTGGCCGACATGAAGGACCTGGACTGCGAGGCGCTGGGCCTGGACTGGACGGTGAACCTGGGCGCGGCGCGCGCGCTGGTGGGCGACTCGAAGGCATTGCAGGGCAACATCGACCCGAACGTGCTGTTCGCGCCACCGGAGGCGATCGACCGCGAGGTGGCGGCCGTGCTGGAAAGCTTTGGCCGACCGCACCAGGGCGACGGCACGGGTCCGACGCACATCTTCAACCTCGGCCATGGCATCAGCCAGTACACGCCGCCTGAGCATGTGAATGCACTGGTCGATGCCGTGCACCGTCATTCGCGCCGGTTGCGTGCCCAGTCCTGATGTGCATGAAAGATTTCAATGGCCTCGCAGCACCGGCAAAGGGCCTTTTGAAGCGCTCGCGTGCCTGTTTGGGGTCCACCTAGCACAAATCCGGCCCAAAATCGCACTTGACAGAACTCACTTATGCACAAATTTCGTGCTGCGGCGCGCCAAAACACCTTGGTGTCCGTGTGTGTGCGTTTCAGCGCATGGAATTTCGTAAGTTGTTGATTTTATTGAGATCTGATCGGTGCTTTTTTTGCAGGCAGTTTAAGCAAACCCTTGATTTTCAAGGCCTCCGGGCGCGCTGGCACAAGCTATCAACAAAGTTATCCACAGATTCTCTGGACAGCTGTGGAATGATCGAAGAATCAAGGACTTACACCGTTTTTCACCAGTAAAGCTGAAGAAAAACTGCTAACTATGACTTACTGGCCCAGTGTGGTGGTGGCGACCCCGGCCCACAGCGGGCTCGCGGGCCCCCTCACCTACCGAAGTGAGCAGCCGCTTGCAGCGGGCAACCTGGTGCGTGTGCCGCTTGGCGCCCGCGAGGTCCTGGGCATCGTCTGGTCTTGCCCGTCCGACCCGCCGGCCGACTGCAGTGAAGAACAGCTGCGGCCCGTCAGCGCGGTGCTGGATGGCCTGATGCCTCTGGGTGACGGCTGGCGCCAGCTGGTGGCGTTCGCCGCGCGCTACTACCAGCGCGGGCTGGGCGAAATGGCCCTGTCGGTGCTGCCCCCCGCCCTGCGCGACCTGGACAACACCCAGCTGGCCCGCCGACTGAAACGCCTGGCCAAAGTCAACGGTTCGGCTGCCTGTCCCGAGACGCCAGTGTCACGACCCCAGGCCAGCGCAGAGCAGCAGCAGGTGCTTGACGCCCTGGGCACCCTCGACCGCCCGGCCCTGCTGTACGGCAGCACCGGCAGCGGCAAGACCGAAGTCTACCTGCGCGCCACCGAACAGGTGCTGCAGGACGACCCGGCCGCCCAGGTGCTGGTGCTGGTGCCGGAAATCAACCTGACCCCCCAGCTGGAGGAGCGCTTCCGTCAACGCTTCGAGCCCCGTCACGGCAGCGCCGCGCTCGTCAGCCTGCACAGCGGCATGACACCGGCCCAGCGACTGCAGGCCTGGCTCGCCGCCCACGCCGGCACGGCACGCATCGTCCTGGGCACACGGATGGCCATCTTTGCCAGCCTGCCGGGGCTGCGCCTGATCGTGGTCGATGAGGAGCACGATCCCAGCTACAAAAGCCAGGAGGGCGCGCGCTACTCGGCGCGCGACCTGGCCGTCTACCGCGCCAAGGTGGAAAGCGACCGGGGGCCCCATCCGTGCCGGGTCATTCTGGGGTCGGCCACGCCATCGCTGGAAAGCTGGCACGCGGCCGAGCAGGGTCGCTACCGGCGATTGGCCATGCCAGGCCGCATCGGTGGCGGCGAACTGCCCCGCCTGCGGCTGGTGGACATGAACCATCAGCCCAAAGGGGCCACCCTGTCCCCCCCCCTGCTCGCGGCCATGGAAGAGCGGATCGCCCGGGGGGAACAGTGCCTGGTGCTGCTGAACCGCCGCGGCTACGCCCCGGTCCTGTCCTGCGACGCCTGCGCCTGGAAAAGCCAATGCCCCCATTGCAGCGCCTTCCAGGTCTTCCACAAGCTGGACCGCACCCTGCGCTGCCATCACTGTGGCTTCACCCGGCGCGTGCCGCGGGCCTGCCCCGACTGCGGCAACCTGGACATTGCACCGATCGGCCGCGGCACCGAGCAGATCGAGGAACAGCTGGCGGGTCTGCTATCACAGGCGGTGCGGCCCGACGGCACACCGGCGCGGGTGGCGCGCATGGATGCCGACACCACCCGCACCAAGGGGAGCCTGGAACAGCAGCTCCAGGCCTTGCATGAGGGCGAGGTCGACGTGCTGGTCGGCACGCAGATGGTGGCCAAGGGCCACGACTTCCGGCGCATCACCCTGGTGGCGGGCCTCAACGTGGACGCGGCCCTGTTCGCCAGCGACTACCGCGCGCCCGAACGCCTGTTCGCACTGCTGATGCAGGCCGCCGGCCGCGCCGGGCGTGATGCGGGACACAGCGGTCACAGCGAGATGTGGGTGCAGACCTGGCATCCGACCCACCCGCTGTTCGCGGCACTGAAGAAGCACGACTACCCCGCGTTTGCCGCCGAGCAACTGGCCGAACGGGAAGCGGCGGCGATGCCGCCTTTCGGATACCAGGCCCTGCTGCGCGCCGACGCCCGCACCCAGGACGCGGCGCAGGCCTATCTCAACGGTGTCGCGGATGCCGCGGCGGACCTGCCCGGCCGTGACGAGGTGACCCTGTATCCCGCCGTGCCCCTGCCCATCCAGCGGGTGGCCAACGTGGAACGCGCCCAGATGCTGGTCGAATCCCACTCGCGCCAGGCCCTGCAACGGTTCCTGTGGGCCTGGCAGCCGCTGCTGCTGCAGGGTCGCAGCCTGCCCGAGGCGCGCGGGCTGATCCGGTTTGCCGTGGATGTGGATCCGCTCGCGGTCTGAGCGCTGACGTAAGAAAGAAAAAACCCCCGGCACCTTGCGGCACCGGGGGCAGGGGCAGGGAACCTGCCTGATCAACGCTTGATTACTTCAGATCGAAACGGTCCAGGTTCATGACCTTGTTCCAGGCCGCGACAAAGTCCTTGACGAACTTGCCGCCGTTGTCGCTCTGGGCATAGACCTCGGCAATGGCGCGCAGCTGCGAGTTGGAGCCGAAGGCCAGGTCGACCCGGGTGGCGGTCCACTTGGCAGCGCCGGTCTTGCGGTCGGTGCCCTGGTAGGCGTTGTCGCCGGTGGGCTTCCAGGCGGTCGACATGTCCACCAGGTTGGTGAAGAAGTCGGTGGTCAGCTGGCCCACACGCTGGGTGAACACACCGTCCTTGCTGCCGCCATGGTTGGCGCCCAGCACACGCAGACCACCCACCAGCACCGTCATCTCCGGCGCGCTCAGGGTCAGCAGCTGGGCCTTGTCGAGCAGCATCTCCTCGGGCGAAACGCGATAGGCCTTCTGGCGGTAGTTACGGAAACCGTCAGCCACGGGCTCCAGCACGGCGAAGGACTCGACATCGGTCTGCTCCTGGCTGGCGTCCATGCGGCCCGGTGCAAACGGCACCTCGACCGCGTGGCCCGCCGCCTTGGCCGCAGCTTCCACCGCGGCGCAGCCGGCCAGCACGATCAGGTCGGCCATCGACACCTTCTTGCCACCGCTCTGGGCGCTGTTGAAGGTCTTCTGGATACCCTCGAGCACACCCAGCACCTTGGCCAGTTGCGCCGGCTGGTTGGCCTCCCAGTCCTTTTGCGGGGCCAGGCGGATGCGGGCACCATTGGCACCGCCACGTCGGTCGGAACCGCGGAAGGTCGAGGCCGAGGCCCAGGCGGTCGCCACCAGTTCACCCACCGACAGGCCAGAGGCCAGCACCTGCGCCTTGAGCGCGGCAATGTCCTTGGCATCGACCAGCGGATGGTCGACGGCCGGGATGGGGTCCTGCCAGATCAGGTCTTCGGCCGGCACCTCGGGGCCCAGGTACAGGCTCTTGGGACCCATGTCGCGGTGGGTCAGCTTGAACCAGGCGCGGGCGTAGGCATCGGCAAACTCGTCCGGGTTGGCCAGGAAATGGCGCGAGATCTTCTCGTAGGCCGGGTCGAAGCGCAGCGACAGGTCGGCCGTTGTCATCGCGGGCGGATGCTTCTTGCTCGGATCATGCGCGTCGACGATCATGTCCTCGGGGTCAACATTCTTGGCACGCCACTGGATGGCGCCGGCGGCCGTGGTCATTTGCTCCCACTCGTACTTGAACAGCACTTTCAGGTAACCCATGTCCCAGGTCGTCGGGTTGGGCTTCCAGGCACCCTCGAAACCGCTGGTGGTCGTGTCGCCACCCTTGCCAGTGCCGTGCTTGTTGATCCAGCCAAAGCCCATTTCCTCCATGGGCGCGCCTTCCGGCTCGGGGCCGACCAGCTCCGCGGGGCCTGCGCCGTGCATCTTGCCGAAGGTATGGCCGCCGGCCACCAGGGCCACGGTTTCGTAGTCGTTCATGGCCATGCGGGCAAAGGTCTCGCGCACGTCCTTGCCCGAGGCAACCGGATCGGGGTTGCCATCCGGGCCCTGCGGGTTCACGTAGATCAGGCCCATCTGCACGGCTGCCAGCGGATTCTCCAGCTCACGGTCACCGCTGTAGCGGCTGTTGGGCTTGTCGCTGGTGGCCAGCCACTCCATCTCGGCGCCCCAGTAGATGTCCTCTTCCGGCGCCCAGATGTCTTCTCGGCCACCACCGAAGCCGAAGGTCTTGAAGCCCATGGTCTCCATGGCCACGTTGCCGCAGAGAATGAACAGGTCGGCCCAGGAGATGGCGTTGCCGTATTTCTGCTTGATCGGCCACAGCAGGCGGCGGCCCTTGTCGAGGTTGCCGTTGTCGGGCCAGCTGTTCAGGGGCGCAAAGCGCTGGTTACCCGTGTTGGCACCGCCGCGGCCATCGGCTGTTCGGTAAGTGCCGGCGGCGTGCCAGGCCAGACGGATGAACAGACCGCCGTAGTGGCCGTAGTCGGCCGGCCACCAGTCCTGGCTCTGGGTCATCAGGTCGGCCAGGTCCTTCTTCAGCGCCTTGAAGTCCAGCTTCTTGAACGCCTCGGCGTAGTCGAAGTCCGGATCCATCGGGTTGGACACCGGCTGGTGCTGGTGCAGGATCGACAGGTTCAGCTGATTGGGCCACCAGTCGGCGTTGGACTGGGCACCGTGGGTGGCTCGTGCGCCGCCAGCGGCGTGGAAGGGGCATTTGGCTTCGGTGGTCGGGTTGCTCATCTCTGCTCTCCTGTGGTGATGGGATATGAACCGGTACGTCAGAAGGTGGCGGCCAGGGCAGCCAGCGCTTCCAGCCAGTCGCTGTGCACATTGAAGGGCGATTCGGTCGGCTTCATGACGGGCTCCTCGTGAAAAGGAGCCCTTACTTTAGGCGCCATCTATCGCTATGTCGATCCAATTGCGCAAATCAATTCCATAGCGAACGCCAATGCGGCGGCGCAGCATTGCGCCGCAGGAAAGGATCCGGTCGGATCAGGTCAGGAGGGCCACCGCACCCGAGAAGCTCAGGAAAGCCGCCGCGGTGGAGACCAGGATGATGCGGGCGATGCGCCCGTTGTCGGCCCCCATGCGCTCGGCCAGCAGGGACACATTGCTCGCACTGGGCAGCGCCGCGGCCAGCACCATGACCGTGAGGGCGAAGCGGTCCAGTGGCACACCCAGCTGGATGGCGGCCGTTCCCACCGCCAGCACCAGCAGCGGGTGCAGCACCAGCTTCATCAATGCCACGGGCAGGTAGTCCGACAGGGGCATCGGGTGATTGGCCTGGATCTGCGAACGCGCCAGCACCGCACCAATGGTGAACAGGGCCACCGGCGATGCCGAGTCGGCCAGCAGCCAGACGGTCTTTTCCACTGGCCCCGGCAGCTGGAACTGCAGGTAGGACGCCAGCGCACCGCCCAGAATCGCCCAGGGCATCGGGTTGGCGGCCACGCCGCGCAAGGCCTTGCGACCCGCATCCACCATGGCCTGTGTGCCATGCCCTTGCCCCTCATCCAGCCGCGAAAGGGCCACACACAGCGAACTGGTGATCACCATGTCCACCAGGATCAGCAGGATGACCGGTCCCGCCGCGGGCTGACCCAGCAAGGCCACCAGCAGGGGCACCCCCATGAAACCGGAGTTGGGGAAAGCCGCCACCAGCGCGCCGAAAGACGCATCGTTCCAGCGGATGCGACCGTTCATCGTCACCACGATGGCAAAGGCCACCATCACCAGGGCGCACAGCAGGTAGACCCCCGCCACCGAGGCGTCGAGCAATTGCGCGATCGGCGTGGTCGACCCGAAGCGGTAAAGCATGCAGGGCAGCGCGAAGAACAGCACAAAGCCATTGAGACCCGGAATGGCCTCCAGTGGCAGCATGCGCCGGTGCGCGGCCAGAAAGCCTGCCAGCACCAGGGCGAAGAAAGGGAAGGTGACAAGAAGGATTTGCAGCACGGTGCGGCATTGTCTCAGGATCGGCTCCGCACCCTGCCGGGGTTCGGGACAGTGATTGAGCAGACCGGTATCATCAAGCGCTTTGCTCGCCCGATTCCATGTCCGCCGGTCTGAACATCGCCCAGCTCGAAGCCGTGAACCACCTCGGCGGCCCCAGTCTGGTGCTGGCCGGCGCCGGATCGGGCAAGACGCGGGTCATCACTCACAAGATCGCGCGCCTGATCCAGGCCGGGCTGGCTGCAGACCGCATCGCCGCCATCACCTTCACCAACAAGGCCGCCGCCGAGATGCGCGAGCGCGCCGGGCAACTGGTGGGACGCGAGGCCCGAAAGGTACTGATCTGCACCTTCCATGCCCTGGGCGTGCGACTGCTGCGCGAAGACGGTCAGGTGCTGGGCCTCAAGCCGCAGTTCTCCATCCTGGACACCGACGACATCACCAGCCTGCTCAAGGACTGCGGCGGCACCACCGATGCTAACACCGCACGCGCCTGGCAATGGACCATCAGCGCCTGGAAAAGCGCCGGCCTGACAGCGGAGCAGGCACAGAAGCAGGCCCGCGACGAGAACGAGCGGGTGACTGCTGCCATCATGGCTCGCTACGAAGAACGCCTGACCGCCTACCAGAGCGTGGACTTCGACGACCTGATCCGGCTGCCCCTGAAGCTGCTGGGCGACTATCCCGAGGTGCGCGAGAAGTGGCAGCAGAAGATGGGCCATGTGCTGGTGGACGAATACCAGGACACCAACGCCACGCAGTACGACCTGCTCAAGCTGCTGGTGGGCGAGCGCGCACGCTTCACCGCGGTGGGCGACGACGACCAGTCCATCTACGGCTGGCGCGGCGCCACGCTGGACAACCTCAAAAAGCTGCCGGTGGACTTCCCGCAGCTCAAGGTCATCAAGCTGGAGCAGAATTACCGCTCGACGAGTGCCATCCTGCGGGCGGCCAACAACGTCATCGGCCCCAACCCCAAGCTGTTCCCCAAGACGCTGTGGAGTGATCTGGGTGAAGGGGAGCCGGTGCGCGTGGTCGACGCCGACAACGAGGAACACGAGGCCGAGCGCGCGGTGGCGCGCATCCAGAGCCTGCGCGCCAACAGCCCGCACAAGGAGTGGCGCGACTTCGCCATCCTTTACCGGGCCAACCACATGGCGCGGGCGTTCGAGCAGGCGCTGCGCCGGGCACAGATTCCCTACAAGGTTTCCGGCGGGCAGAGCTTCTTCGACAAGGCCGAGATCCGTGACCTGTGCGCCTGGCTGCGGCTGCTGGTCAACAACAACGACGATCCGGCCTTTCTGCGCTCGGCCACGACACCCAAGCGGGGCATCGGCCACACCACGCTGCAGCAGCTGGGCACGTTTGCCACCCAGTACAAGCTCAGCCTGTTCGAGGCCCTGTTCTCGCATTCGCTGTCCAGCGCCGTGAGCAGCCGCGCCATCACCACGCTGCACGAGTTCGGCCGCATGGTCAACGACCTGGAGTACCGGGCCCGCCATACGGTCGGGCATGAGGCCGCGCTGGCCTTCCTGCTGCAGTGGCTCAAGGACATCGGTTACGAGCAGCACCTGTACGACAGCGAAGACAACGAGAAGATTGCCGCCGCCCGCTGGTCCAACGTGATGGACTTCGTTGACTGGGTGGCCGGGCGCTGCGGCGGCAGGATCGAGAACGAGGGCGGCGTGCAGGTGGAAACCGAGCGCAAGAGCCTGCTGGAAGTGGTGCAGACCATCGCCCTGATCTCCACCCTGTCCGAACGCGAACAGGACCAGAACGTCGTTACCCTGTCCACCCTGCATGCCTCCAAAGGGCTGGAGTGGCCGCACGTCATCCTGGTGGGGGTCAACGAAGGCCTGCTGCCGTTCAAGGTCGACGAAGCCGACAGCGATCTGCCCGCCCCTGTGCTGGCCGACCGGCTGCAGGAGGAGCGCCGCCTGATGTACGTGGGCATCACCCGCGCGCAGCGCACCCTGGCGGTGAGCTGGCTCAAGCGCCGCAAGAAGGGGCGGGAAAGCGTGCCCGGGCAACGCAGCCGGTTCATCGACGAGATGGGGCTGGACCAGGCCACCGTTCGTGAAGACCCGAGAGAAAAACTGCGCGCCTTGCGCGCCGAGTTTGCCCAGCGCGCGGCCGCGCCCAAACCGGAGGTCACATGATCCCTTGGCGCCTGTTGTTCGCAGCGGCCACCTGCCTGGGCATCCACGCGTCCGGGTTCGCCCAAGGGCCATCGCCCGGACCCGCTTCGTCCTGCGTCAGCGCGGACGCCATCACCCCTCTGCACCTGTACGGCCTGTGGCAGCTTCGCCTTTGGCCTGAAGGGGAACCGGAGGACCGGCCGTCATCCGAAGGCGCGATGCTGTTCGAGCGCCACCCCGAGTTTCCCGGCAGCGTGCGCGGACAGTTGCGCCGCAGCGCCACCGGCAACGACCTGACCGCCCTGGTATCGGGCGATGTGGAAGGGGGTGAGTTCACCCTGGACGAGTCGACCGATGGCGTGCGCATCGACGCCGTCTGGACAGGCGGCCTTCCCCCCCAGGCCTGTGGACGGGAGATCCGCGGGGTGCGGCAGCCCGCAGAAACCACGGGGGGCCCTGCGCTGAACTTCGTGCTGCGCAAGGTCCCCGGCTGGCAATGACCGGCAGAGGCGGCCTCGAACCCAGAGCACGCCATCCACTGACCAGGGATGATCTATCCTCAATTTTGGGGATAGTCTTGCTTTCCGTCATGGTGGCCGAATCTTTCGGGGATACGATGGCTGTTACAGAACGTCAACGCCGGCCCGCTGGGATCCGGACGGGATGACGCCAGCCGTACCCCATGCCCTCTCAGTCACCCTCTGCGCCTGCGGACATTCATCGCCCGACCTGGGAGGCCTTGCGGGCCGGTGACACGCTGGGCAGCCGTCGACTGGCCATGCAGACCCTGCGCAGGGCCGGTCAACAGGACGACGGTCACGCCCAGGCCATCGCCTTCTTGCAGCTGGCGCAAGCCGATTTGCTGGACTCCTCCTACGAACACGCCATGTCGATGGCACGCAAAGCCGGGGATGGGCTTGCGGCGCAGGGAGACGGCCCACGCACCGTGGAAGCCATGTGTCTGGCCGCCTATTGCGCCACCGTGCTGGGGCAGGACCAGTCCGCTTGGGATCTGCTGGGTCATTCGCGCCAGTTGGCCCTGAATCTGCCGTCCCGCGAAGACGCCGCCCAAGCCCTGGCGAGGGTGGAAAACTATTCCGGCATTGCCGCCAGCTGGGCTGGGCAACATACTGAGGCCCGCGATCATTTCACGCGATCGCTGGAGTCGCTGCTGGGGGCGGACGACATCGACCACGCCCTGCACCCGCTGATCAACCTCTGGAAGAACGAGGTCCTGATGCTGGCGCTGGGACACACCCGTTCCCCGGTGGAAGTGGCTCGCCCCGACCACCTGGAGGAGTTGCATCTCCTGTGCGGCAACCTGCTGAGCGATCACGCCGCGACCACGTTTTCGGCCTCTCACGTCACCGTCGCCCAAACCGTGCTGGCCTTCCTGTGCCACCACCTGTGCCTGCTGCAGGGCCGGCACGGGGAAGCCCTCATTCACCTGCACAGTTGTCGCCAGCTGATCCGCCCCCTGCACGCCGGCTGCTGGCTGCACACCATGGGCTGGTGGGCCGAACTGCAACACGCGCTGGCCGAAGGGGAGCAAAGAACCGCGCGCTATTGCGCCCTGTCGATGATGGCCGCCGCCGGCCGGACCCGGCACGTGCGCATGCGAATGCTGGCGCAACGTCTGACGCACACCCTGGTACCGGAACTGCACTGATCGCTGGATCCCAGCCCCGAGAGCCCTGAGCCTTCGTCAGCCATAGCGCCAGAAAAACAAAAAAGCGACCGTCTTTCGAAGGGTCGCTTTCTGTTTTGCCTCGCCAACCTGTTGGTTGACTCCACTCAGAGTGTCGCCGAGGGCCGAATGGAGAAGCGCTTTTCCACATGCCACGGCAGCAGCTCGCAGATGATGTTTCCGAGCGCGAAGAGGGCAACGACCAATCCGACTGCCGCAAAGAAACTTGAATAGGACCCACCATCAAGCAGTAACAGACTGCCAAAGTAAAAGCCAACAGGGGGCGCAATGAACACCGACAACAACCCAATCCGTATGCACGCGTATAGCGCCGGCTGCCCGTATCTGTACATCGCAAACTTTATCCAGCTACGCTTTCGCAACATGTTCCATGTTGGCGCGCCATGCAGTGACACCGGGTAAACGTTTATCAAGTGTGGATAGAGCCCTCGAACATCAGACAGATGTCCAATAAAAAGCGTTTCCCGATGGCGGGTGTTGTAAAGGCTACCCAGCCAAAGCACCAAAATCGGTCCAAGCACGACCTGAAGCACACGCACCAGCGTCTGAAGCTCCATACGTATCGGCGTTCCAAGCGCGCTAATGCTCGCGCGATCAGGCAACTCCACCCCATACAGAGTCAGCGGCTTTGCCACCAAGACATCTGCCTCTTTGCTAAGTCGTTCGATCAACTCACTGGGGCTAGGGATTTTGTCTTTGATGTCGAACTTCGGTAGGTACTGATCGCATTGGGAATTACGTACCTCCCAAGGGATCAGTACTTGCCGCAGCGCAGACCAAGCTTCAATAGACTGAACGCGTGGGCCCAGCTTAGAACTGCGCGAACGCGCCGCCTCAAGATCGTCCTGGCTGTTAGCGATAACTTCGGCGATCGATCGCAAACACTTCGCTCGCCTGCGCTCTTCTTGCTCCTCCGAGGCATATGCCACAAAGAACATGAGTACACACATCAGCGCTAGCGGCCCAGCAAAGAAAAGCAAGCGCTCAAAACGGCGTCCGATCGCACTGGGTTCCATCAGCGCTCCACTTTTGTAGAAATCGAGGCCGAATTGTAGAAACGCCCCAGAACCCGAAAGGGGCGCTGGGGCGCATACATACTGGTGGTGTAGTTCCCTGCTAAAGGAAACCGCCCTGCCGTACAAGCAGGGATACCATGGGCGTGATTGTACACCATGCGGAAGTCCGGGGGAAAAATGAGCTCCCCCGCACACTTCCTCCCTGGTTCGGGCTACGGCGGTCTGCGGTTCGATCTCCAAAATTGGAACCAAACCCGGCTGCATGAGGCTACGGGTGATGTCGCGACCGCCTTTGAGGTGCTGGGTTCTCTCTGGTTTAAAAATTTGGTAGGATATCGGTTGTTTTAAACCCGACCCAAGGAGGCGTCATGATTGCAGATCGCATTCGTCAAGCACGATTGGCGGCGGGTCTGACCCTGGGTGCGTTGGGTGAACAGGTGGGTGTTTCTCACACCGCCATCCAGAAGTACGAGAAGGGTCTGCTGACTCCCTCGTCGTCTCAGCTGCTCAAGCTCGCCCGCGCCTGCGGCATCCGGACCGAGTACTTCTTTCGCACGCATACGGTTGAACTGCTGCAGCCCGAGTTCCGCAAGCTCTCGACCTTTGGCAAGACGGCGCAGGATGCGCTGAAGATCAAGGTCGTCGAGTTGGTGGAAAAGCGCGTGGAGTTGCTCGGTGCTTTTCCCGAACTGCCGTTCCCGGCGTTTGCACCGCCCGCGAACCTGCCTGAACACGTCGCCTCATTGGAAGAGATCGACGCGTTCTCGGATACGGTCCGCAACGCTTGGCAGTTGGGGCTGAACCCAATTGCCGACCTCACCGACACCCTCGAAGGCCTTGGCTTGCTGGTCATCGTGGTCGATGAAGAGAACCCGGGCTTCTCTGGCTTGACGGCCAAGGCTCGGACCGAAGATGGCCGGGAGTATCCAGTCGTGGCTGTTTCCAAACGCTGGCCCGGTGATCGGCAGCGGTTCACGCTGGCGCATGAGCTGGGGCATTTGCTGCTCGAAGGACGATTGGCTGACGGCGTTGACGAAGAGAAAGCCTGCGACCGGTTTGCTGGTGCCTTCCTGGCTCCGCGTGTCGCGGTGTTGCAGTTGCTTGGGATACAGCGCCATGCGCTGGAATGGCAAGAGTTGTATGTGCTCAAGCACGAGTTCGGCCTATCGATGGCTGGATGGCTGCAGCGCGCCAAACAGTGTGGCGTGATCACCGAGGCCGCACACCTTTCGATGGTGAAGCGGTTTTCGGCAAAGGGCTGGCGCAAGAACGAGCCTGGCGACCCGCTGCCGCAAGAGCATCCACGACTGTTTGATCAGTTGGTGTACCGCGCCTTGGCCGAGCAATACATTTCCGAGGGCAAGGCGGCGGAACTGCTGGGCATCCCGATGATGCGCTTCCATAAAGAACGCCAGTTGGAGTCATCGGATGCGGTTGCTCATCAGTGATGCCAACATCTTGATCGACATGGAGGCAGGAGCGTTGATGGATACGCTCTTTCAGCTTCCGATGCAGTTCGGCATCCCTGATCTGCTGTACTACGAAGAAATTGAACCGGGCAGCCCTGGCCTTGAAGACCTGGGCTTGCAGGTCATGGAGGTCAGCGGCGACTTCGTGGCGTATGCCGAGCAGTTGCCAGGCCAGCACAACCATCTGCTTCCCGCTAAAAACGGTCCCAAGCCCAGTCACAACGACTACTTGGCACTGGCGCTTGCGAAGCAAGAGACTTGCACTTTGCTGACCGGCGACGCCAATTTGCGGATTGTTGCCAACAAGGAGCAGGTCAACGTCATGGGCACCATCGGACTGCTGTGCGCCATGATCGAGAACCAGCTGCTGTCGGTCGACGACGCCTTCAAGGCACTTGACCGAATGAAGTCGGGCAAGAGACGGCTGCCCTGGCCGGAAGCCGAAAAAGTACTGAACGCGCTGCGCTGATCAGGCTCTGCCATCGGCAGTCAACCACTGCGGGCCAGTGGCTTTAGGCCAATGCCCGCTGCAACACGCTCCATGCGGCAGCCCAGCCGATCCGCTCCTGCTCCAAGCGAACGTTTTGTCCCCAGCGCTGCTGCTTGAGATCCCGATAGAGTTGCTGCTCTTGCTCTGTCAGGAGTGTCAGTTCCGTTGCCGGATGCTGCGCCGATTCATCCACCCACAGCGTCTTGTGTTGTAGCAAGGTGTCTTCGTCCATGAGCACGGACTGCAACGCTGGAACGTATGAACGGGCTCGATGCAGGATGGCAAATCCATGGGTGTCCAAATCACCCCAGTAAATGCACTTTGCGCGGGCAAGCCAAGAGAAACGGGCCAACACGTCGACGTTATAGCCAAGGCGCATGAACACGACAGCGCCCGGCATGTCGGACATTGCCAGTCCCGTTTGAAGGTTCTCGACAATAAACACATGTGAGACCGGCAAATTGAGACCTGCCAGATCTTCCACGGGTGCAGTGATGTCACCCACGCCGCCGACCCTGGCTCGCAATGCCTGATCCAGCACCCGCATCCGCACAAGGAGTGGAGGTGCCTTCAGTCCGCAGCGCTGGTAGAAGTCCTGGTCGCTGGAGGAGTCCTCTTGTATTGCGGCCACCAGATCCGTCAGCAGCCCTTTGCGCCCATCAAGCCATTTGCTATCCAGCCCGGACACCGGCAGCTGGCGGGGGTAGAGGTCGGATTGTGGATGGTTCGCGATCCAATCCAGCATCTCTGCAAGCCGACGAAAATCGGCATCGCCGTAGTCCGCCAGGACATCAAAGTACCTTGGCAACGGCTGCGCCAGTACCGGCCAGCGAGCGGTGAGTGTCCGGTAGCGAGATTGAGCACGCTCCCATCGCGCGGACTCACCAATCCACATGGCAACATCCTCTGGGCCGCCCAACGCTAGCTTCTCCGGTAGTCGCTGAACGCCAAGCGCTTTCCACCTGCGCTCACACCAGGACAAGGAGCCGACTCCTTGCCAACCTTGCCATGCGCTCACCCAAGCACGAACGCCGTCGACCTGCCTTAGCGCAGCCTGTTCCGTCGGTATGCCGAGCGGAACTTCCAGCGGCCATTGATCCTCGCCCGCATCACCAATCAACCACTCGCGGTGCTTGCTTTGAAAGCGACGGGCAAGAAACTGCCGAACATCTTCAGGAAGCTTCAACGCTAGCCTCCTCTCGTGCGTGCTCTGGCAGTTTCAGTCGCTGACGATCACCGTCGTACTCAATCAGCAGGACGCCTGACACGCGCCGATCGCTGATGTCCACGAAGCAGGCGCCACCGATGAATGGCTCAAGGGTCATGACGGACTTCAGCGGCGTAGCGACCACCATCTGGAATCCGAAATTGGTAAAGATGTTCATCGCCAAAGCGGTGAACTCGTTATCCGCCTTATCGAAGGCTTCATCCAGCACGACGGGCGCATACATCGGCACGCCGTGGTCGTTCCCACCGAGTTGATATCGCAGGGCTGCGGCCAAGCATGTGGTGGCCAGTTTCTGCCGTTGGCCGCCAGACTTGCCTGCTCCGCTGCGGTAGATCTCGACCTCGACACCGCTTTCATCGATCTCCCGCCCGATGAACTCAACATGCTGTCGAACGTCGAGCACAGTCTCGCGCCAGCGCTTTTGCTCGGGGTCCTGACTGGCGAGTCGATCAACAAGTCGTCGCAAGGCCAGAAACCGCGCCTCCGCAAACTCGCGATCCTCCGTCCATGCATGGCTCAGCGCCTGCTGGATCTCCTGCTTGAACTCCTTGACGTCGACAAGCTGCCGGTCACTGGCGTCGATGTGGAGATAGGTGCGTTGATTGGCGCTTTGGTTGAAGGGCACCTGGCCAAGACTGTCGTTGACCAGATCCATCCGTTCCAGGATCGCCTTACGCGCATCGTTCAGATAGGTGGAAAGCGCCGCCAGATTCTGGTGACTTTGGTTCTGTAGCAATTCAAAGAATCGCTGCTCATAGGCGGGCAGTCCATCCGTCTCCAGCCGAACCAGTTTGGCGAAGAAGTCTGGCGCGCTGGCAAGGCTCGTGTCCATGTCGCCCGCGTCCATCGGCCATTGCCGTTTGAAGTCGGCAAAGCGCGCTTCTACTTCCTTCTCGCATGCGCCAATCCCACGGTTGACCTCTTCGATCTCCGCATTGAGTGCCCGTTCTACAGACGTTGTCACCTTGTCGAGGTTGTCGAGCCGGACTGCATCTGACTGTTTGGCGAAGCGCTCGTCGAGACCCGACACCTGATGGGGCGTCAATGGAACGATAGACGCGTCCTGCAAGAGGGATTCCAGTTTCTGGGTGCTGGTCTTGATCTGGTCAAGAATCGAGTCGTGCGCGCGTGTTGCCTGGCGAAGCTCCTTGTCAGCATCCTCGACGAGCTTCTTTTGTTCACCGATCTGCTCGCTGATTTGCAGCAGGGTGGTATTTCCCTCCCGCGCTTCGCGGATCTGCCGTTCAATGGTGGAGATGCGATCCAGCAATGGGAGCACATCTATTTCCTGCCACTGGAGATTCACCAGCGTCTGGCACTGCATCGCTCGGGCCGCACGATTCTTGTCCTGGTCGGAGAGCTTGTCGATCTCCCCGCCGAGGCGCGAAATGGTGTCAGCCAGCTCCTGAGCCTGAGCTTGAAAGAGCCCGAGCTTCTCGCGGTTATCGAATCCGAGCACCCAGTTTCGCCGGTCGCCGACACTTCTTCGGTCGTCTTTCTCGTGCCGGGTTTTGCTGTGCTTGACCTGACCCTCGCGGGTGATGGCGCGATCAGCACTCCTGAACGACTGAATGGAATCGACGCACCCGTAATCGAAGCGTTGCCGTAGCTCGGCCTGGAGCCAATCGGCATACGCCCCCTCCTTGACGTTCAGCTTGAGGGCGAGCGAGTTGCCACCAATGGGCTTGGCCTGCCAGGTCTCCGGGCGGCCAGTCCGGTAATAAACCAGGCGCTGGCCGAGGTGGGTGGTGTTGATGTGGTTGGCTAGCGCTGAATACTGGCGCTCGTCTACCAGGAGTGAGAGCGCGAATCCATGCAGTACGCGCTCAATGGCCCCCTGCCATTCGGCCTCGTCAGGCTTCACCTCGACGAGTTCGCCAACAAAGGGAAGTGCCGACTCCGAGATGCCGATGGCGGCGGCGATGTCTCGACGCATTTCCAGCATGTCCGCCGGAATGTTCGATGGTTGGCGCTGAAGCGCCTGCACTTCTTTCAGTGCTTGCGAAAACGCGGTCTCGGCATCTTTCTTTTCTCGGTCCAGGCGGAACTGCTCGGCCCGGCTATCGTTGCTGCGCTGTTCCCAATTTTCGACTTCCTGCCGCGCGTTGCCCAACAGTTCCGCGAAGGCTTGAGGCGAATCTGGGAGACTCCAGCCCAGCTTCTTGCACGCATCTTCGGCCTGACCGCGTTTGCGCAGGCGATCCGTGCGCTGGCTCTCCAGCCCCGATTTCTCGGCTTCCCATTGCTCGATCTGATCACCGCCTGCTTCACGGTGCTGCCGCTCCAGATCGCGCAGGATTGCAGCGTGGTTTTCCAGAGTGCTTTGACGTCGCCCCACTTCGCCTTCCGAGCCGTTGGCTTGCACCTCCAGGGATGCCACGTGCTCCTTGAGGAGCTCAATACGGCGAGTCTCACGGTAGCCATCAACCCCCAGCCGAAGCTCATCCAGCCCATTGCGCTGCAGCATCAACGAGTCCCTGCGCTGATGCTGCTCCCGCGCTGGCGCGAGCGTTTGAACCTGTTCGCGAGCCGTGACGACCGCCTGGTGGGCCGCATTGAGTTCACCGAATTCGCTGACCAAGCGATCCGCCACCTCGAAGGTCTCGGGCTTGTCGAGCATGAAGTCGCGCAGGAAGGTATTGAGGTCGCCAAGATTCTTGGCCGACTGGGTTTTGTGCAGCAAACGCAGCGCCATTTCGCTCTCGATGCCAAGCAGGCGACAGAACCGTTCGCAATAGGGACGAAATTCGTCGCGTGCGAATGCCTCCGGGAAGGACTGCTTGAGCTTTCGTATGTCGAAGTTGGATTGGCCGAAGTCCTCCAGTTCGCGCAGGTCAAAGGCCCGCTCCATGACGAGGTAGTGGCGTTTGACGTCGGCGCTGCCGTTCGCATTGCCCCGCAGCCAGAACACCTGAACCAGCACCACAGACTGACCCAACGCATTCTGGTAGGTCAGCGCCAAAGCAGACCAGGTCGTCCCCGCGCGCAGGTAGCGGGTTGCGATCTCTCCCGACTCCCCATCCTTCTGTTCAGCCCACGCACCCCGTATGTAGGTGACGAGGTTCCGGTCACGGCCACTGCGGTCCGCCTCGCGCGCAGCCGCGTTGAAATCGATCCAGCGAGGTGGCGTCAGCAACGCCGAAAATGCATCGAGCAGCGTCGACTTCCCCGCACCGGATCGACCCACAAACAGAAAACCTCGTTCGCTGATCGGCACGTCGTGCAGGCCGGAGAAAGTACCCCAGTTGTAAACCTGCAGGCGGGTCATCCGAAACTGCTCGCGGGCAAACAAGGAGGCGGTTTGGGGTTCCGGGTTCATTGGTCGGCCTCCTCATCAGCATCAGTCTGAACCAGCTGCGCTGGCGTTTCTCCGGCAGCCATTCGCTGATACAGGTGCGTCAGCGCTTGTATTTCCTCTGCCGAGAAGAGGAGCTTCAGCGTCGGCGAAATCTCGAAGCGATCCTCACTCGAGCGAATTTTCTGAAGAATGCTGTGCTTCTTGATCTTCTCGATGGAGGCATGAACCCGTTTCACGAACCCTGCACGGTCGGTATTGGCGGCTCGCTCATAGAGGGAAAGAAACTCCGTGATCTCGTCTGTCGACACCACGGCACGGTCGCCCTGCGAGTCTGCCTGGGTCAATCGCTGGCGAAGGTGGAGCAACAGAATGGAGTCAATGAACGTCAGTTGGGCGCGACGCAACAGGAGAGGTACCTCAAGGTCGCCGGTATCTGCCTGGCGCGTGAAAGCCACTTGTACGTCTCGGTCGATAACCAGTTCGAGAAACAGCTCGGCAAGACGCCGACGGATCACCGCTTCGTCTCGTACCAAGATCGGCCAGAGTTTTGGATGCCGACGTCCGTCGAGCGATGGCCCTGCCAGCAGCTGCACCAGGGCGCGCCGGGTATCCAATGGCAACTCGCCGCTGTCGCCCAGGAACAGGGTGTTGGCGGGTGCCTGAGCGGCATCTGGAGCCTGTGCTTCGGCTGGCACTGCCGATTCGTCGCTGATGGACCCATTTTCAGACCAGTTCATTGGCCCGCTCCCTCAAAAAGAAGATCTTTGGAATTCGGGCGCTGCGACGCTCGTCGTCGCCTCCAACCCAGCCTACGGTTTCACTGTGGTCGGCCTTGAACCCATGCCGACTGCCCAACGCAAGCAGGCCGACGACGCTGCCCAACCCCTGTGCAGCAGGGAACTGCTCCAGTACGTCGGCAATCGATGCCTGGGACCGTTGCTCCAGGACTGCCAGCACGTTGGCCTTCAGTGTTCGGAAGTCGATCTCGGACTGAGCGACCAGTTCGCTCACAGACTCTAGATCGATGGGCGGCGCATCCCCTTCAGCCATCTGCCCAGGCAATGCTTGCAGGGATGGGTCGTGCAGAACCCATTGAGACAAGGAGCGCAACCGACTGCTCGTGAGTTCCAGCGTGTACTGGAGGGTTTCTGTGGCCCTGACTTCATCCTTCAGGGCCAGTGCTGCGCGCTGGGCGTCTTTCAACAGGTGATTGAGTCGGCGTTGCTCGAGGTATTCACGACTCTGGACGAAGTGCTTCAGGCTGCGCGCGAAGGTCTGGAGCACCTCGTGAACCATGCCGCCCTGCTCAAGAAGGGTGCGCGTCAGCCGCAGAAGAAATCGTCGCTCCTTAGCCTCGAGCTGCCCCACGAACTCCCGCGACATGACGCTATCGAGCGCCTGATCAAGCGTGGCCGCCTGTTCTGGGTCCGTGAGCAGTCGCCAGAAAGCGGAGAAAGTCCTTCCGGCGTCACTCTCTGAAATCAGGTCGATTCCGGCGAACAGCGAATCCAGCACATCTCCACGATTGCCATCGTTGTCCATGATGCGTTCACGAAGATCGCGATTGAGCTGGTCGAACTGATCGCGGACACGGCGGAAATCACCGGCCAGATCGTCGGCCAGCGTGATGATCTCCCGCGTGCGCTCGAGCGCCGTTGTATGCGGCAGCACGCGCATCTGCCCCTTCTGGATGGCGTCAATCTCCTTGTCGATGCGGGCTTGCTCGGCCATGAGCCGGTCGATGCGGCGGAACTTGTCGGTGTCTGTGTCCTCGGCAAGTCGTGCCAAGGCCTCGATGACGAGCGTCAGGCGGCTTTCGGTCGCGGCTGAGTGCGGTTGCGCCAGGCCAGAGACAAACCGAATGGCTTCGACGGCCGCCGTGGAGAGTTCATATTCCTCTTCTGAAGCCCCAGCCGGGAAGCGTCGCTCCAAGAACCCATCGGCGAGCCAGCTGGCGACATACGCCTGTGCCGTTTGGGGAAAGTCTTCGCCTTGGGCGCGCAGTTCTTCCAGATCCCTTGCGATGCGTTCGTGAAAAATGGAGGCAGGGAGGCTTCGCTCGCTCTCATACAGATGAGATTGAAGCAGGCCAATGACGGTAGGCCCGGTAGTCGAGGCAAGCAGACGCCACAGCGGCTGCGCCCGCATGCGCCGGTAGGTCGCGATGGCTTTGTCTGCTTTCACTCCCGTGCTCCAAAGTGCGGGCATTGCCCGTCATGTGGTAATCACAATGCAACGTATACAAGAATCAAAAACATTGCATTGCCACATTCTAGAGCAGCTTATATACTCCCCGCAACAACCCGCACAAGTATTCGTTAACCCGATAGAGCACTCAGGAATGCCCAAAGACCAACTTGCAGAACTGACCCAGCCTCAGCGCGACCGGCTCGCCTTCATTGAGCTGCGTGTGCGCTTCGTGGGGGAGATCCGTCGGCAGGACTTGGTTGCGCGGTTTGGCATCCAGTCCGCAGCGGCAACCCGGGATTTGGCGCTCTATAAGGAGTTGTCTCCAGGCAACATCGACTATGACCCCAAAGGCAAGGCCTACGTCCTGGGGCCGGGCTTTCGCCCCATCTTCGACTTTCCTCCGGAGCGAGTGCTGTCTTGGCTGACGCAGGGCTTTGGCGACGGCGAGCCGATGCGGCTCAAGGCGTGGGTGGCCAGCGAGAGCCCCTCACGGCTTACACACCCGGATCTGGATGTGCTGGCAAGCGTGACCCGGGCGATCCATCAGGGGTGTCCGCTTGGCGTTGAGTACTACTCAATATCTAGCGGCTGTACAGAGCGGGAAGTCGTCCCCTTTGCGCTGATCGACAACGGCCTGCGCTGGCATGTCCGTGCCTTCGACCGGAAGTCTCAGGAGTTCCGGGATTTCGTCATTACACGGATCAAGAACCCCGTCGTGCTCAAGGGGCAGCCAGTTGCAGCTCATGAGATGAGCGATCAAGACATTCAGTGGACGCGGATCGTCGAACTGGAGTTGGTGCCCCACCCGGATCAGCCCCGGCCGGAGATCACCGAAATGGATTACGGCATGCGCGACGGCGTGCTGCGGATGAAGCTGCGCGCTGCCACGGCTGGATACATCCTGCGCAAATGGAGTGTCGACTGTTCGCCCGATCATTGCCTGCGCGGACCCGAGTACCGGTTATGGCTCAAAGATCACCTCGCGATTTACGGCGTGAAGAATGCCGTACTGGCACCGGGCTATAGCGCCACTACGAAGGCGGACTCTTGATGGAACTGATCGACAACATCAACCGCCTGCTCGGCGACGACCTCAAGCAGACGCTCAAACCCGGTGCTCGCCTGAAGATCGCGGCCTCCTGCTTTTCAATGTACGCGTTTGAAGCGCTCAAAGCAGAGCTGGAAAAAATCGACGAGCTCCAATTCATCTTTACCTCGCCGACGTTCACCGCCAACGAGGTCACCGACAAGATTCGCAAGGAACGCAAAGAATTCCACATCCCGAAGGCTGACCGCGAACGGAGTCTGTACGGGAGTGAGTTCGAGATTCAGCTTCGCAACAAACTGACCCAGCGCGCGATTGCAAAAGAGTGCGCGGACTGGATGCGGCGCAAGGCAACGTTCAAGTCCAATCGCAGCAAGGCACCGATGCAGCAGTTCGCCTGTGTTCAGGCTGCCGCAGCAGAGACTGCCTACATGCCATTGCACGGTTTTACCGCCGTCGATCTCGGCTACCAGCAGGGCAACGCTGTCTCCAACCTCGTCAACAAGATGGACGAGCCGACCTTTACAGCGACCTACCTCAGTCTGTTTAACCAGATCTGGCAAGACCCCGAGAAGCTGGAAGATGTGACGGCGCAGATCTGCGACCACATTGCGTCCGTCTACCAGGAAAACTCGCCCGAGAGCATCTACTTCCTGATGCTCTACAACATCTTCAATGAGTTTCTGGACGACATCAACGAGGATGTCCTGCCGAACGACCGCACGGGTTACCAAGACACGCTCATCTGGAACAAGCTCTTCAACTACCAGAAAGATGCGGCCACTGGGATCATCAATAAGCTGGAAACCTACAGCGGCTGCATCCTGGCCGACAGCGTTGGCTTGGGCAAGACCTTCACGGCCCTGGCGGTCGTCAAGTACTACGAGCTGCGTAACAAGTCAGTCCTGGTGTTATGCCCCAAGAAGCTGGCGGACAACTGGCTGAACTACAACCGCAACCTCAAGACCAACATCTTTGCCCGCGACCGGTTCAACTACGACGTGCTTTGTCATACCGACCTCAGCCGCACCAGCGGCGAGTCGTTTGGCACACCGCTGAACCGCATCAACTGGGGCAATTACGACCTCGTCGTCATCGACGAGTCGCACAACTTCCGCAATAACGACGCCTACAAGGACAAGGAAACCCGCTACCAGAAGCTGATGAACAAGGTCATCAAGGAGGGCGTGAAAACCAAGGTACTGATGCTTTCAGCCACCCCAGTGAACAACCGCTTCAATGACCTGCGCAACCAACTGGCACTGGCCTACGAGGGCGACTCCGAAAACCTCAGCAAGAAGCTGCGCACCGGCAAGACGGTAGAGGACATTTTCCGTGGTGCTCAGGCCAGCTTCAATGCATGGGCAAAGCTTCCACCGGAAGAGCGCACAGCGCGGGCCATCCTGGACTCGTTGGACTTCGACTTCTTCGAATTGCTCGACAGCGTCACCATCGCGCGCTCGCGCAAGCACATCCAGACCTTCTACGACACCAAGGATATCGGCCAATTCCCCGAGCGCCGCAAACCCTTGTCGTTCCACAGTCCGCTCACGCAGCGAACGGATGTGATGAGCTTCAACGAGATCTTCGAGCAACTGTCCCTGCTCAAGCTCGCCGTGTATGCCCCGATCAGCTACATCCTGCCAAGTCGGCTCAAGAAGTACGAGGAGATGTACGACACGCAGGTGTCAGGTGGAAAAGGCAAGCTCAAGCAAGCCGACCGCGAAAAGAGCCTGCAGGCGTTGATGACCACCAACCTGCTCAAGCGCCTCGAAAGCTCGATTGAGTCCTTCCGCTTGACGCTCCAGTCCCTGCGTGCGAACCACACGAATACGCTGGCCAAGATCAGCACGTTCAATCAGACCGGCAACGTCGCCAGCATTGATGACCTGACCGACCAGTTGGAAAACCTCGACGCGGACGACGACGACCTGCCCACCATTGGGGACAGCGAGATCGGCGGCAAGGTCAAGATCAGCCTCGCCGACATGGACTTGCCCTCTTGGGAGCACGAGCTGAAGGTCGATCTGGAAATCATTGATGCCTTGCTGGCGTCGATGAACAAGATCACGCCTGCCGATGACGCCAAGCTGCAGCACCTGAAGGCACTCGTTCTCGAGAAGATCGCAGCACCGCTGAATCCCGGCAACAAGAAGGTGCTGATCTTCACCGCCTTCGCCGACACCGCTGACTATCTGTATGCCAATTTGGCTCCGGAGTTGCAGGCCACACAGGCCCTGCACAGCGCGAAAGTCACCGGCAAAGGTGCGCCGCAATCGACCTTGAGAGACGGCACGCTCAAGAAGAGCTACGACTTCCAGGAACTGCTCACCCTCTTCTCACCGCGTTCGAAGGAGAAAGCCATCGTGCTGCCGAACGAACCGGCAGAGATTGACTTGCTGATCGGCACTGATTGCATCTCTGAAGGCCAGAACCTGCAGGACTGCGACTACCTCATCAACTACGACATCCACTGGAACCCCGTGCGCATCATCCAGCGCTTTGGCCGTGTGGATCGCATCGGCTCGCCCAACAGCAGTATCCAGCTGGTCAACTACTGGCCAGACATCTCGCTCGACGAGTACATCAACCTCAAGGAGCGGGTTGAGAGTCGGATGATGATTGCTGACGTCACGGCCACCGGTGACGACAACGTGCTGAGCGCCCAAGCCAACGACGTGTCTTATCGCAAGGAACAACTGCGTCGTCTGCAAGAAGAAGTGATCGAGCTGGAAGACCTGAAGACTGGCGTGTCGATCACTGACCTCGGACTCAATGACTTCCGCATGGACTTGCTCAACTATGTGAAAGCCAATGGCGAATTGAGCAACGTGCCAAGCGGCATGCATGCCGTAGTGCCTGCCAAGCCGGAGTTGGGCCTGCGCCCGGGCGTGATCTTCACGCTTCGCAACCGCAATCCGAGCGTCAATGTCAGCCAGCACAACCGGCTGCACCCTTACTACCTCGTCTACATCAACCGCGAGGGTGAAGTCATTCACGACCACACCGAGGTCAAGCGTTTGCTGGATCTGGTGCGCAGTTGCTGCAAGGGGCAAGCCCAGCCTATTCCGGATGCCTGTCGCCTGTTCAACAAGGAAACGGCCGATGGCCGCAAGATGCAGGTGTACTCCGACCTGCTTGGCAAGACCATCCGCTCAATGATTGAGGTGAAGGAAGAGAAGGATCTGGACAGCCTGTTCAGCGGCGGCAAGACCACCGCACTGGTCAATACCATCGCCGGGTTGGACGACTTCGAACTGATCACCTTCCTCGTGATTCAGGAGGCCGGATGAGTCTGCCCGCCCGATTCGAGTCGAATGCCGCGTTCATCAACTACCCGAAGCAAGCCGCTTTTGGCCGCACCCTGCCAAAGAACAAGATCTACGAACACAGCGGTGCCAATACGAAGCTGAAGGACTTGTTCGTCGAGCAGGTGGAGCAGATCGTCTGGCAATACAAGTTGGCACCGGAAACGATCAACCTGCCCGCCAAGCCGGGAGTGCCAGAGCTTCAGATTTTCTCAATCCAGCTCAAGACATCGGAGCTGAATCTGGACGTTTTGCGCTGCATCGATGGCGCGGTGCAGTTTCCCATCATCTTCGAGCTGAGCTTTGATGGCCGAACGCAGGTGATTGCCGCGTACAAGCGCCCGAACGAGTCAGACGCCAGCCGTTGGGTCTTGAGCGACTACTTTGCGACGACCTGGTTGCCGAGTGACTGCGAGCGCGCCGCCATGCCCTTGGCACTCGACTTGGGCGGCTTGTATGAGCAGGCGCTTCACCGCCTGATCCCCACGCCCGCGCGCCCACAAGAAAGCCTCGCTGACTTGGTCTCCCGCGTTGAACAGGTTGCAGCCAAGCAGCGTGAGGTCGAGAAAGCCGCCAGCCGACTTGCCAAAGAAAAGCAATTCAACCGCAAGGTAGAAATCAACGCGCACTTGCGGCAGCTTAAAAACGAACTTGAAGAATTGACCGGGAGGGAGAGTGCATGACGCAGAGCCTGAATGACGAATCGAGGAAACACATCGAGCAGGTCGCTGGCGAAGCGTTGGCGCAACTCGAAAGCATCGCCGAAACGGCCAAGAGCAAGCTGCACGATGGGCGGACACTGGGCTCGGATGCGCTGGCAAGCATCAACACAATGACGTCCAGTTCAGCCATTCAAAGGCTGGATCAGATCAGTCAGGCGAACCGCGAAAGCTATCAGGTGCTGGTGGCAGAGCCTGCCATCGCCCGCGTCGTGGTGGTCGATGAAGAGGGAGAAGAAAAAACCTACTACATCTGCCGCACGACTCCGGTATCGGGCTTTCCTAATTTAGCCAGCTACCGCGCGCCAGTTGGGCGCTTGGCCTCGTTGGCAATTGGCGCAGAGTTCACGCTTCCCAATGGAACTGTCGTTGAGGTTCTTGAGCGGGCCCAGCTTCGGCCCAATGCGCTCGCCGATGGGTGGGACTCTCGCGACACCGTCGTTGAAGCCGAGCATTTTGGGCCGTTCACCATCGAGTCGCTGCGCGCGCTGCTGACCGAGGTTGCGGGGGAGGAAGTCACCGAAGACATTCTTGGCCAATTGCTGGCCGAGGAAACCGTCAAGGCCAACATCATCGACGGCGTTCGCCGTAGCGTCATCACCAAGATGGGACTGCGGGATCAGCCCATCCTCGATCAATACCAGGACGAAATTTTCCGTCTCCCTCTCGACAAGCGCCTGTTGATCCTGGGCCCGCCCGGTACAGGCAAGACGACAACCCTGATCCGACGCCTCGGCCAAAAGCTCGATACGGCCTTCCTGGAAGAAGGCGAACAACGTCTGGTTGAAACAGTCGCCTCAGCCCAGGGCATTGCACACGCCAACAGCTGGCTGATGTTCACGCCCACGGAATTGCTCAAGCAATACCTCAAGGAGGCATTTGCGCGTGAAGGTGTTCCCGCCTCGGATCTGCGCATCAGAACGTGGCAGGACTATCGACGCGAGCTGGCGCGAAACGCATTCGGCGTCCTCAGAACGGCTTCTGGCGGCGGTACCTTTGTCCTGAAAGACGGATTGGCCAGCCTGAGCGAGACAGCACTTGAGCGTCCCATCCAGTGGTTTGACGATTTCGACACATGGCAGCGCAAGGCCTATCTGCAGGAGCTGCATGATGCCGCGACTCAGCTCCACGAAGCCAAAACTCCCGAAGTCCTGAGCCTCGGCGCACGTCTGCAAGACATCTTGTCGCGGGCGGCCGATGGCGCACTGGCGGCGATGTTTGGCTCGCTGGCGATGGAGATTGCCAAAGTACAGGCACTCGTCAGCAGCCTGAAGGAAGGCTCCGATGGCAAGATCAAGGCCGCGCTCAACCTGCAGCTCAACCGCAACCGAGCCTTTCTGGATGAGCTAGCTCGCGTAATAGACAGCCTGCAACAAGCGCAAGCGACTGATGCGGACGACCAGGACGACCCCGACGCTGATGAGGAGGAAGACGCCACCGCACCCCGCACAGGCCGTGCCGCCGCGCTCAATGCCTATATGCAAGCTGTGCGCGCTCAAGCCCGGGCGGCAGCATCCAAGCGCGCAGTCAGTAAAGCCACCCGCAACGGCAAGATCATCGAGTGGTTGGGGGATCGTGGACTGACAGAAGCGGATCGCGCCGAGGTGGGAGCAAGCCTTCTGGTGCAGGCCAGTGCGCGCCGGTTCGTCAATCCGGTCAAGCGCTACCTCGACGGCATTCCGAAGCGCTACCGTGCATTCAGGCGCGAGCGCCAACCGGCCAACACCTGGTATCGCCACGAAGGTTTTGAGGCGCGCGACATCCACCCGCTGGAGTTGGACATCGTCTTGCTCGCGATCTTGCGCGCCGCAGGCGATCTGATCAGTCGGCCCAATGTTCAGCGCGACATCGATAGTCCAGCGTGGTCATCGCTCCAGCCTATCCTGGGGCATTACCGCAACCAGATCCTGGTAGATGAAGCGACGGACTTCTCGCCCATCCAGCTTGCCAGCATGGCGGCGTTGGCGCATCCGCGACTGCGCTCATTCTTCGCCTGTGGCGACTTCAATCAGCGCCTGACCACCTGGGGCGCACGCTCTGCCGACGACTTGAAGTGGGTCTTCGCCGATTTCGACATCAAGGAGATCACTGTCTCCTACCGGCAAAGCAAGCAGCTGAACGACCTGGCCCGCGCCATGATCCGCGCCGTCGGTGGCACCGAGCAAAACGCCAGCTTGCCTGCGCATATGGACAGCGTGGGCGTTGCGCCAGCCTTGCTGGAGCACGCGACCAACGCAGAAACCATTGTCGGTTGGCTGGCGGATCGCATTCGCGAGATTGAGCGCTTTGTCGGCCAGTTGCCATCCACCGCCATTTTTGTGAACACCGAGGACGACGTCGCTCCGGTGGCCGACGCACTGAACGCCGCTCTGGCCGAGCACAACATCCAGGTCATCGCCTGCCGCGAGGGCCAGGCTGTGGGTCAGGAAAGCAACGTGCGTGTGTTCGACATCCAGCACATCAAAGGCCTGGAGTTCGAGGCGGTGTTCTTTGTCGGCATTGACCAGCTCGCCACGCTACACCCGACGCTGTTCGACAAATACCTGTACGTCGGCACCACCCGCGCAGCCACCTACTTGGGTGTGACTTGCCAGGGCACCTTGCCATCCGCCATAGAAAGTCTGCGCACGCACTTTTGCCAGGACTGGCAACAAGGCGACTGACCCTACAAATACGAACTTGAATTGTGAGCCGCCAAGCCTTTTTTATGAAAAGCACGGCGACCAGAGGAAAAGAACATGGAAAAGCTAAAAATGCATTCACCCAATCTCACGCAGGACAACATCGCCCGCATTCGTGATCTGTTTCCAGGCTGCGTCACCGAAGCCAAGGGCGAGGACGGCAGCGTGAAGTTGGCCGTGGATTTCGACCAATTGCGGCAGGAGCTTGCGGAGTCGATTGTGGAAGGGCCGCAGGAACGCTACCACCTGAATTGGCCGGGCAAGCGCGAAGCCTTGCTCGCGGCCAACGCGCCGATTGCCAAAACGCTACGGCCTTGCCGGGAAGAAAGCGTGGAATTCGATTCAACCAAAAACATCTTCATTGAAGGTGACAACCTTGATGCATTAAAGCTGCTGCAGGAGAACTACCTCGGCAAGGTCAAGATGATCTACATCGACCCGCCGTACAACACGGGAAATGACTTCATTTACGAAGATGATTTTTCTGAATCTGCGGAGGACTTTCTGCGTCGCTCAAATCAAAAGGATTCAGAAGGAAACAAGCTAGTCGCCAATCCTGCATCTAACGGCCGGTTTCATTCTGATTGGTTGTCGATGATCTACTCTCGACTGCGCCTTGCGAGAACTCTTCTCAGGGAGGATGGCGTCATTTTTGCCAGTATTGATGACTGCGAATCGCACAACATCAGGAAAGTACTGGATGAGATATTCGGGGAAAATAATTTCGTTGCCCAGTTGGTGTGGGAGAAAAAGAAGAAGGGAGCCTTTCTTTCTGGCTCATCAACGAATGTTAAGGAGTACGTAGTTGCATACGCGAAAAACTTAGCTTCTTTTAAAGGCCTTGTCGGGGAAATAGCTAGAGGGGAAGAAACCTATCCTGTAATTAAGACCACGAACTCTCGTGGCGTAAGAGTTATAAAAAAAGGCATCCCTAGCAAGTATCGGGAAAAAAATCATCGCGTTGCAGCAGGAAGCAGGATCAGTTCTGGAAACATGGAAATGATCCTTCTGTCTGATCTTGTCATTAGCGATGGCGCGCTCGCGGAGGATGTGCAAGTTGAAAGCAATTGGATCTACTCGCAAGAATTGCTCAATAAATACGCTGAGGATAAAAGTCTCTACGTCACTCAGGATCTTTACTTTCGCAGAGTCGTGACTGAGCCCCGCGAGAAGATGCTTAAGGATCTTCTTCCAATGAAAGGCGATCAGTCGACTGGATTCGAGTTTGTTTATTCAGACGATTTATTCTGCGATGGATGGGGAACTAACGAGGACGGCTTTGATGAGCTGCATGCGATATTCGGCGCTCAAAGTCTTATGAGCTTTCCAAAGCCATCAAAGCTTTTGGCAAAACTGACTTTATCCGCTTGCAGGTCTGATCCTGATTGCATAGTGCTCGATTTTTTTGCTGGTTCTGCGACCACCGCGCACGGTGTCATGACCCTTAACGCACAGGATGGAGGTAATCGCAAGTTCATTCTGGTGCAACTCCCGGAAACATGCGATGAATCGACCGAGGCATTCAAGGCTGGCTACAAGACAATTGCTGAAATCAGTAAGGAGCGTATCCGTAGGGTAGGTAAGAGGCTTCTAGAGGGGAAATGCCACCAAGATTGGAATAAGGACATCGGCTTCCGCGTTCTGAAGATCGACACATCCAACATGGCCGACGTTTACTATGCGCCCGATGCGCTCGACAAAGCCAAGTTCGACCTGTTCGTCGACAACATCAAGCCAGACCGTTCGCCTGAAGACCTGCTGTTCCAGGTGATGCTGGATTGGGGCGTCGATCTGGCTCTACCCATCGCCAAACAGTCCATTCAAGGCAAGGATGTGTTCTTTGTCGATGGCAATGCGCTTGCCGCTTGCTTTGACGCCAGTGGCAGCATCGACGAAGCCTTTGTGAAGGAACTGGCCAAGCATCAGCCGCTGCGTGTGGTGTTCCGCGACGCGGGCTACAAGAACAGCGCGGTCAAGATCAACGTCGAGCAGATTTTTAAGCTTTTGTCGCCCGCCACCGAAGTGAAATGCATCTGAGGGGCGTGCAATGAAACTCAAATTCAAAACGCAGGCTTATCAGACAGCGGCGGTGCAAGCCGTGGTCGACTGCTTCAAAGGGCAGCCGCCCGCAACGGCAGAGGCCATCAGCTATCGCATCGACCCGGGTAAGGCCAAGAAAAACGTAGAGGATCTGTTTGCCGAGAGCGGATTCAAGAACGCAGACCTGAAGCTGACCGATATTGCACTGCTGGAAAACATCACCCAGGTTCAGCATCAACAGAACTTGCCCCAGTCGACCGAACTGGTGAAGACCAAGGTCAGCAGGGTCAATCTCGATATCGAGATGGAAACCGGCACTGGCAAGACGTATTGCTACATCAAGACCATCTTCGAGCTGAACAAGCAGTACGGCTGGAGCAAGTTCATCGTCGTTGTGCCGAGCATTGCCATCCGCGAGGGTGTGGCCAAGTCGCTGGAGATCACGGCCGAGCACTTTCTGGAGACGTATCACAAGAAGGCGCGCTTCTTCATCTACAACTCCAAGCAGTTGCACCATCTGGAGAGCTTCTCGTCGGACGCGGGCATCAATGTGATGGTGATCAACGTGCAGGCGTTTGCTGCCCGTGGCGCTGATAACCGCCGCATTTATGACGTGCTGGACGACTTCCAGTCTCGCCGACCGATTGATGTGATCAGTGCCAACCGCCCGATCCTGATCCTGGACGAGCCGCAAAAAATGGAAGGTGCAGCCACGCTGAAGTCCCTGGAGGAATTCAAGGCACTGATGGTGCTGCGCTACTCGGCCACCCACAAGACCACGCACAACAAGATCCACCGGCTGGACGCGCTGGATGCCTACAACCAGAAGTTGGTGAAGAAGATTGCCGTGCGCGGCATCTCAGTGAAGGGGCTGGCGGGAACCAATGCCTATCTGTACCTGCAGTCCATCGAGATTTCGAGCAAGGCGCCTGTGGCGCGCGTTGAGTTCGAGCAGAAGCTGAAAAGCGGGGAGATCAAGCGCGTGGTGCGCAAGATCTCCAAAGGTGACAACCTCTTCTCCGACGGTTTTTCAAACGAGCTGGATCAGTACCGTGGGTTTGTGGTCGCGGACATCAACGCAAACACCGACACCTTGAGCTTCACCAACGGCGTTGAGCTTTTTGTTGGCGAAGCCACAGGGGACGTGAACGAAGCGTCGCTGCGTCGCATCCAGATTCGGGAAGCCATCAAGGCTCACTTCGACAAGGAGCAGACGCTGTTCCAGCAAGGCATCAAGGTCTTGACCTTGTTCTTCATCGATGAAGTGGTCAAGTACCGTGACTACTCGGCGGCGGACGAGAAAGGTGACTACGCACGGATCTTTGAAGAGGAATACAGCCAGTACCTGAACGAGGTGCTGGATCTGGATGAAACGCCGTATATCAAATACCTGAGGGGCATTACGGCGGAAAAAACGCACAGCGGGTATTTCTCCATCGACAAGAAGACCAAGCGCGACGTGGACCCGAGCATTGCCAAGACTGGTGAAAACAAAGGACTGTCCGACGATGTGGATGCCTATGACCTGATTCTGCGAAAGAAGGAGCAACTTCTCAAATTCGAAGAGCCGGTACGTTTCATCTTCTCGCACTCGGCCCTGCGCGAAGGCTGGGACAACCCCAATGTATTCGTCATCTGCTTCCTGAAGCACCCCGACTACAACAACGAGGTCACGCGCCGACAAGAGGTCGGTCGTGGTCTGCGCTTGTCGGTCAACCAGCTTGGCGACCGGGTGGATCATCCGGCCATCGTTCATGACGTCAACGTGCTGACCGTAGTGGCGAGCGAAAGCTTCAAGGAGTTCGTCACTGCGCTCCAGAAAGATATCAGCGACTCCTTGTCGGCCCGCCCCAAGGTGGCCAACGAGGCCTACTTCACCGGCAAGGTGCTCAAGACGCCCACCGGCAATGTCGAGGTCACGCCGCAACTGGCCAAGCAGATCTACAAGTACCTGCTCAAGAACGACTACAGCGACGATACCGACCGCATCACGGGCACGTACCACGAGGCCAAGAAGGAAGGCACCCTGGCACCGCTGCCCCCGGAACTGCAGGCTCATGCAGAACAGGTGTACCAACTGATCGACAGCGTCTTCAGCGACAGCCAGATGTTTGAGATTGGCGATGACCGTCGCCCCAAGAAGAACCCGCTCAACAGCAACTTCGACAAGCAGGAGTTCAAGGAACTGTGGAATCGGATCAATCGCAAGGCGGCTTACAGCGTTGACTTTGATTCAGCGGAGTTGGTGAAGAAGGCTGTTGCCGAACTGGATAAGAGCCTTCGCGTGACGCCGTTGCAGTACACGATTCAAACCGGCGAGCAGGCTGCCCAGGTGACCTACGACGGTCTGAAAGATGGCGAAGCATTCGTGCTCAAGGCCACTGAAACCGAGAAGAACGTGCATTCGATTCACTCGGCAGTGAAGTACGACCTCATCGGCAAGATCGCTGAAGGCACGCAACTGACGCGACGCACGACGGCAGACATCCTGAAAGGAATCAGCGTCGCAGTGTTTGCACAGTTCCGCACCAATCCCGAGAGCTTCATTGCCGAAGCCGTGCGGCTGATCAACGAGCAGAAGGCAACGATGATCATCGAACACCTAGCCTACGACCCGGTCGAGGACAAGTTCGATATCGACATCTTCACCGCAGGTCAGACCAAGCAGGACTTCAGCAAGGCCGGTGACAAGCTCAAGCGGCACATCTACGACTACGTGATCACGGATTCCGGCATCGAGCGTAAATTCGTCGAGACACTCGACACCTGCACCGAAGTGGTCGTGTACGCCAAGTTACCCCGCGGCTTCCTGATCCCGACGCCGGTGGGTGACTACAACCCTGACTGGGCAATTTCGTTCAAAGAGGGTGCCGTCAAGCATGTCTATTTCGTTGCGGAAACCAAGGGGTCCATGTCAACGATGCAACTGACGAAGATCGAGGAAACCAAGATCGAATGCGCCCGGAAGTTCTTCGATGAAATCAACCGGAAGTACGCCCCTGAAAACGTCAAGTACGACGTGGTGAAGAGCTTCGACAAGTTGATGGATTTGGTGAAGTGAGGACGAAGGAAAAACAATGAGCACTTTCGACAGCACCAAGCGGCTATTGCCAGAGATCCTTGCCGAAATCGTCAAGGCAAAAATTCAGTTACCGGATTTTCAGCGTGGATGGGTTTGGGATGACCAGCACATTCGCAGTCTGCTGGTGAGCATCGCCCGGTCATTTCCGGTTGGGGCGGTCATGCTGCTGGAGACCGGCGGCGAGGCCAAGTTCCAGGTTCGCCCCGTGGAAGGGGTTACCCTCCCACCAGGTGCCTCGGATGCGGAGCTCCTGATCCTCGACGGGCAACAACGCCTCACCACCCTGACGCAAGTCTTGGCCACGAAGGATGCGGTGAAGACCCGCACAGAGAAAGGCAAGCCCATTCGACGTCACTACTACTGGAACATCGAAGTGGCGCTGGAGGGCGGGGATCGCTTGGAAGACGCCATCGAGGCCATCGAAGAGGACAAGATCAAACGCTCCAACTTTGGCCGACAGATTGATCTTGATTTGACGACGACTCAGAAAGAGTGCGAGCAGCTTTACTTTCCGTGCGATCAGATCCTGAACTCGGATGCATGGGAAGAAGCTCTGCAGGAGTACGCTCCCGAAAAATTCGGCCTGTACATGCAATTCCGTCGCCAGGTATTGAATGCCTTCCGCAACTACCAGCTACCTGTGATCCAGCTGGGCAAGGCCACGACGAAGGAAGCGGTTTGCCTGGTCTTTGAGAAGGTAAACACCGGCGGCGTCCCTCTCAACGTATTCGAGTTGGTCACCGCGACCTACGCGGCTGACGGCTTTAACCTGCGTGATGACTGGCACGGAAACGCCACCCGAAATGTCTCGGGACGTTATCAGCGCTTGTGCAAAGAGGCGCTACTGTCACAGGTGGAGTCCACGGACTTCCTGCAGGCCGTATCGATGTTGCACACGCTGGAGTTGCGCCGCGCCGATGTGGCGTCGGGGAAAACCGGTAAGTCCGTACAGCCGGTGAGTGCAAAGCGCGTCTCGATACTTGCGATGCCCTTGAGCGCATATGCCAAATGGGCAGACGAAGTCGAAGCGGGGTTCCTTCTCGCGGCCAAGTTTTTGCGCAAGGAATGTGTGAAAACTCCGCGCGAGCTGCCTTATCGAACTCAACTGGCTCCTCTCGCCTCGGTACTCGCGCACCTGCGCGAACGCTGGCTTGAGCCGCGCATTTACCAGAAACTCTCTCACTGGTACTGGAGTGGCGTTCTCGGCGAACTCTACGGGAGCGCCATCGAGACCCGAATCGCGAACGACGTCGAGGATCTATTGCAGTGGATCGACAGTGACGACGCAATACCGCGAACCATTGCAGATGCGGCGTTCAGCCCCGACCGCCTAGACACGATGACGTCGCGCCTGTCCGCCGCGTACAAAGGCCTGAATGTGCTGGTACTTCGTGAAGGTGCGCAAGACTTCTTCTGGAAGGCAAAGATCCAGGAACTCGACGACGAGGAGCTTGCGCTGGATATTCATCACATCTTTCCGCAGGACTGGTGTGAGAAGAACGGCATTAAGCGCGCTGTCTACAACACGGTCGTCAACAAAACCCCGATTTCCTACAAGGCAAACCGGATGATCGGCGGGCATGCGCCATCGATCTATTTGTCAAAATTGCAGGCTCATACGCAGGTTCAGCTTGCAGACGCGCAGATGAACGCCATTGTCGGGTCGCACCTCATCGATACGACCGCGCTCCGGGCGGACGACTTCGACAGCTTCTACAAGGCCAGAAAAGCCGCTCTGGTCAAACTGGTTGAACGGGCAATGGGTAAGGCGGTGTCTGCTGCTGCGGGTGAAGCTGAGCTCGGCGAGGCGGCAGATGATGACAGTGAACAGCTGGTCATTTCGCCAGCCGTGTGAACAGCGCTTGTGCATTGGCGATCAGATCCAAACGAAGGTTTGGTGCGATACCAGTCGCCAAGTGATTCAGTGTCCAGTTGAGCAGTTCCGCTTTTTGGGCTGGGCTATCGGCTGTGCCGAACTTCTCGATATATGAGTCAAGCTCTTGCAAGGCACGGATCAACGTGCCACGGGCATTGGCCAGCGCATCCGCTGCATTTTGTTCTGCAATCTGGATCTGCCAGTCGGTTTCTTTCTTCACGATGTAGCTCTTCAAGTAGTGTTGATGTGAATGACATGAACGCGCTGTTCGGCGGGAAAGCCAAGCTCTTCGACGCACCTCCGCAATCAAGTGTTGCGAAGTAGCCAAGCGTTGATTAGTTGGTGGCAGATGGCATCTCACTGACCCACACTTGCAACGCCCTCAGTTGCTCGGCGTTTTCGTGGCAGGTTTGGTAGTTGGCGGCAAGGGTTCCGGCGACGGCAGAGAGCGCAATGCCTGCGGCGGCCGCATCAGCATCTCTGGCGGGCTCGGGCAGCTCACCGGCGGCGGCAGCGTCGTGCAGGCGCACAAAGCCCCGGTTGATAGTGCAAGCAGCATCGGCTTGAACGGGTACATAGACGGGAATTTCCTTGATGATGGTGTCGCCCTTCTCGCGGACGACGCGGACGCGGTCGACGTACTGGGTGACGACCTTGACGGTGTCTTGCGCCTGCCGCTCGCGGGCGGCGGCGGTCTGTAGGGCTTGTTGCTGGATGGCGGCATCCCATTGCGCGTGAACGTGGCTCGCCCCCTTGATCCAGCCAAAGCCAACCAGGGCGACGCCGAGCGCCGCAAAGGCCAACAGCCGGTATGGCCACGGAATCACGCTCACGACACCTCCCCGATGCACTTCCGGTATTCGGCTTCTCGCCGTGTAGCCAGCCCGCCGCACAGCCGCGCGTTGGTGGGCAGCGCGCAGTCTTTGCCCTGGAAGAAGCGCCAGCGCAGCAGCTCGGCACAGGCTCCCGCGTAGTCCTCGGCGTTGAGTTTCCTGACCAGCGTGGATTGGCAGAACGCGCGGCTGCCGACGTTGTAGGAAAAGCTCACCAGCGCGTCGTACTCGTGCTGGGCCAGGGGCACGGTCACGCATTGTTTGAGCGCCCCCTCAAACTGCTGCACATCGGTGAGCGCCCGAGCCAGCGCCTTCGGTGGCGTGGTGGTGTCGCCCAGCTTCACCCCGGTGGTGGTACCGAACCCGATGGTCGGCACATCGCCCTTGACCGGGATCACTGCGCGGTCGGTGTAGCCCTCGTGCAGCACGATGCCGACCAGGGCGGCGGCGGACAGCGTCAGCCCGGCCACCGTCCTGCGCATCACGGGTGATGTTGACCGGGTCATCGGTGCATCTCCGGCTGGGCCACGATGCGAGCAACGGTTGCGCCGATGCTGGCGGCAAAGGCCATCAGCACAAACGCTCCGCGCGGCAGTACGTCCCCGAACAGCGGCACCACCACTTCCGCCGCCGTGAAGGCAGCGGCCAGCAGCGAGAAGCGAATGCTCCAGGCACGTCGCAACACGCGCCGCCAGTCGTCAAGAAGGCAGATCTTCGGCTTGGCGGTCATTGCACGCCTCCCATCAGCTTCAACTTGATGGCGGCCCCCACCAGCAGCGCGGCCAGGAGGCCAGTGGTCACGACCTTGATGGTGGTCTGCCAAGCCGTTCGGCGGGCATCGCGCCACGCCTCCAGCAGATCGCGCAGTTCGCGGATGTCCTTCGCGGCACTGCCGTTCTCCAGCCCGAGATGGGCGAGGCAACGCTCGGCTCCGCGTTCGGCGGCACGGTCGAGCAGTTCGTCGAAGTCCTCGCGGCGCAGCAGGATCATGTTTTCCACAAGGGCGGCGGGTTGTTGTTCGGGTTCGGTCATTGCAGGTCTCCAGAAATGCGAAACCCGCCTGATGCACGTGGCACCAAGGCGGGTTCAGGGGTGATCAGGAAGATGAGTTTCAGATTTCGATGATTTCCAGCGTCAGGCTGGGTGCGCTACCTTCGATGACGTCATCACGCACGAACACCTTCTGGCCGATGGCAGCGCTGCCGCGTGCGCGGATCAAGCCACCGCCGGGCAAGGCAACGGTCACGACGCCGGAGCCGACGCCCACTACCGTGCCCGCCTGCAATGGCGGATCAGGGATGAGTTGGCGAAACTGCTCGTAGAGGTTATGCATGGCTCTGCACCCCCAAGGTCTGCCAGACCTCCGGCATTCCTGCCTCGACTTGCGTCGAGCGCACGATGCCCAGCCTCGTCACGCTGCCGTCCTGGTACTCAACAAACGCACCCGGCTCGATGATCCCCGTCTCGGCCAGCACCGGCAGGCGCAGGCTCACCTCGATCTGTTGCCCGGTATCGGCCAGAACCGAGATGCCTCGCTGGCGCGCCGCAGCGGCTTCGGTGATCAGCGCATCGACCACCATCGGGGCCAGCACATCACCGGCAGTCCCAGCCCGGCTCACCTGCCCAAGCACACCGACATCCTGGCCGGACACGAACACGCGGTTGTAGCCGGGCTTCTCTACCCAGCGCAGCGACTCGCGGGCCACCGCATCGACGGGCAGCACGAAGTCTGGCGTGACGGTGTTCCACTCCCACGGCGCGACCGGATACCGGTGGCGCACGCGGATGCTCTGGTCGGACGGGTGCGGGATCAGGTAACCCCCGGCCGCGCTGGCAATGGCAACCAGGGCTTCCATCCACGTGCCCTGCTGGGTGAACACCCCGGCAGGGACGTTCCAGTCGGTCAGGCCCCAATCGATGTTCCAGCCCAACGGGATGCCGTTGAGCGTGAGTACGTCGTCCATCAACTGCCGCGCCGTGCGCGCCTGCGGTTGCTGGAAGTTCATCACCGGGGCATAGGGCGCGGCCAGTACGGCGTTGCGCCCTCTTCCGGAGATGCGGATGCTCGCGTCGCCGAACACACGCTCGCGGCTGATGCTCTCGGCCAGCACGCGAAACGGCGTGCCGTTGACGCTGGCTACCAATTCGACCGGTCCGCCGTTGCTTCCGGGGGCGACAAGAGCTTCTGCGGCGGCGGGCAGCAGCGCATCGAAGCCCCACGTCCAGGAGGCGGCATCGAGCGCCAGTGAAAGGCTGAACACTGGCACCGGCAGGCCATCTGGCAGCCGGTGCAGGGTCACGTTGTTGATCACGAAATACACCCTCCGAACGGGAACGACCACCGGCTCCCCATCGGGAGGTGGCGGGGCGATGTGGTTTTCACAAACGAACAGCAAGTGGCTGTCCGCAGGGGCCAATGCCGCGAACAGCAGGTGGGCGCTCGGCGTGTAGCAAGGTTGAGGCGCGGGCGGCTCTGGGATCACCCATATGCTGATCCCCGGCGGCGGTGGCACGGCATCCTGATACCGGCCACGCCAACCCCACACGAAGGCACTCGCGCTCTGAAAATCACTCCCTTGGCGCTGTGTGAGCTGCCGCGCGGTTTGCCAAGGGCTCACCCGTCCCGCGCGCTTGGTGCGGTCGCCGTCTTGATGACGAAACCCCGTCGCATCGCGAAGGCGGGACCCGTTCTGAAACAAGCTCAGTCGAGCCAATTCGAGATACGTGCCATCCTGATGCCCGAACCACGTCAAGTCGTGGAAGGGCCGAGCCTGTTGCTGGCCCGTTCGACGCTGCGCAGGCAGCGAGGCCAAGACCGGGGGTAACCGATGATCGACGCCTTGAGGCGCGGCAATCGTGCGCCGCCAGAACGTATTCCAGCCTGCGGGCGTTGCAGCCGCATCCTGCTGGCCCTGCTTCGCGCCGTCCTCCGTCTGCTTCGCCACCTGCCAGAGGTGCGAAGTCCGACCCACCGTGGGACGCTGCGTGTGCGACGCGTACCTGACCTCTCCGGTGAACACGACGCCGGGCAGGCTTGAGCCAGCATGAGCCCCCACATTCAAGGGCACGCTCGGGCGCAAGACCAGTGACTGCACCGTCAGGCCCGGGAGCTGGGCTAACAACTCGGCCCGTGCCGGTGGGATGAACTTGATCGTGACGACCGGCAGCGGCAGTGTGGCCTGCACCGTCACATCGTCGCGCGGCGCGATGTAGTTGGCCCCGAACACCAAATTAGCGTCGGTGGCAGCAGGTTGATCCAAGAGCAGATCGACCAGGGGCGGACCGACGACTACGGTGACGGCAGGCGCGGGCAACGTGGCGACCAGGGTCACCTCGCTAGACACGGCAGGCACGGCTTACCCCAGGATGGCCGACACCATCCGGGCGTCACCGCCCAGATAGAGGTTGGTGCTGGCCAGTTTCACATCGCCATCGCCGTCGGTACCGCTGCAATCCAGATCCAAAGCCGTAACTTCGTTGCCGTTGACCAGCCGCGCCCACGTGGCGACGCCGGTGCTGGTGATCAAACCATCCTCCTGTTGCGTCAGGGTGAGGAGCCCCCCCGCAATCGTGCCTGCGGGCTTGGTGAGCCTGATCTCGACCAGCATCGCGCTCGCGGGCGTCGTCGCCGGGGTGGCGGGACGCGTACCGCCGTAAATGCGCAGGCGCGCCGGGTTGGTGCCTGCGTCGAGGAAGGCCAAGGTGCCTGCCAGCCGCGCCTCGTTGTGTTCGACAGTGATGGCAACGGTCACGGCATCATCTCCGGGCGTAGGTTGTCCGCGATCACGGCGCGGTACATCTGCACACCGTTTTGTGGGGTGTCGTAACTGACCACGGTGTACCGCTGCGCCGGGTCCAGCAGTTCGAATCGGTAGTTGCCTCCGGTGTCTGACCAGGTCTCGGCGACCAGGACGCGGGTGTTCTCGCTGATGAGCTGCACCCGCCGCACCAGCGGTTGGTCGGGTTGTCCCTTCTCCTTGACCGTTCCGACGATGAATCCGTGGCCGCTGAAGTGGATGTTCTTGCGACCGTTCTGAATCGGATGGAACTGCCAGTCGTAGCCACCACCTCGGTTCCACAGATTGCTCGACGGGCTGTTGAGACGCGACAAGTCGAGCTGGGCATTGACGCCGATGTTGGCGGCGGGGTTGGGCGGCACCGAGGTCGAGCCCCCGGCCAGCGGCAGCAGATCGTCGTCGGCGTTCACGCCCACCGTCGTCGGAAATGCGGGCAAACCGGACGGGGTGTTTCCTGCGATAGCGTGGACGCGTGCCGTGGCTCCGTATAGAAAGACGCCAGGAATCAGCTTGCCCCGGTAGGCGGCATCGCCAACCTGGAACATCAGCACGCCATCCGCTTTGAACTGGATCAACCGCGCCCAGGGCACGCCGTTGGCGTCGAAGGCTCCGGTGATCACCTCGCAGCGCAAGATCAATCGCTGGCCGACATTGAACGTCGGCGCCACGTCGGCCAACCCAGCGATGGGCCTCGCCCCATCATTGACGCCACCCGTCACCCCAGCCCCGTCACCGAAACCACTGTTCCAGCGGGAAACGCTCCAAACGCCATCAAGATGGGCGAACCGGTAGCCCTCAGAACCATTGCCGGTCGTCATCCACAGGCCGATGTGCTTACGGGCGCTTGGGTCGGTCAGCAACTCGATGTCGGCCTCGAACCAGAAATCGCCGTGGGCGGCTTCATTGAAGCGCAGGATGGACTGGCTGTTGGGAGCTGAGATGTCGATGGATTGCTGCGCGCTGTTGTGCGTCGCGGACATTCCGCCCAGGACTGCGGTGTAACCGGCGGCAGGCGCAGTGGCGAAGGACTCGCTCAGCGGGTAGCTCATGGCTTACCTCCACGGTCCGGTGATGTCGAACGCGATCTGCGCGCCTTCGGTTTCCGAGCTGTACTGCGTCCTGACCAACAGGAACCTTCTGCCTTCCTGGCCGACGACGTTGTCGACGATGGTCTGGTCGCTGTACGGACGATCCTGGGGCATCCACAGCATTCCAGGAAGGATGCCGCGCATGTGGCCATCCTCCTGCCGCACGTAGGTGGGCAGCAGCCACAAGCTGTAGTCGGCTCCATTCGGGAACGGCGTCGGGCCCCGGCCGCAGATCTGCTGGCCGTTGTTCGTGTTCAGGGACGTGAGCCCAAACCGCACTGGGTTGCCGAGTTGGGTGTGGTTGCGCAGCAGCACCTTGCCCGTGAAGTCCAGGGACGAGACCAACCCGTAGCCGCTGAACTGGCCGGGATAGCTCCAGTAGTTGCTCATCCCCGAGTAGTTGTCATCGGCAGCCAGCACCGTGGCGTAGTTGTCACCTGGCTTGAAGCTGATGAGGTCCCCGAAGCAGTAGCTGTTGCGGCCATACCAGCCGTAGCCCGCCGCGTTGGTGCAGAAGAGGAAGAACAGGCGGTCGTCACCGATCAGCACCCAGTTGCGCCCACCGCCGCCGCTGTCGCCATTGCTCTCGTACTGGGGGCCGCGCGCGTGGAACCACTTGTACCAACCCCACTGGCTGGCGGTGACCTGTTTCCAGTTCTGCGTCGGGTTGTTCGGGTCATAGGGAGCCTGCGCGCCGACGATGGTGTCGATGTCCGACAGGTCTTCGACGATGCCGACGTTGGCCCACTTGGCCCAGCCCGTCGTGTAGTTGGGCGTCTTGAGGCTGTTGTCGATCAGCAGCAGGTTTTGCGGGGACTGCGGGTTCTTGCTGCGGTAGGCGGCCTTGTGAGTCGACGAGAACGGCTTCTCCCACCCCAGCGGGGCAACCTTGGCCGAGAGACTCGTCGCCGTCGTGGCGGGCGAGACGGGCGTGCCGGTCACCGCGTAGGTGAATGTGGTCATCGTCGCCGTCAGCACGCGGAACTGTCCGTTGTACTCGGGCTGCTCAGCGCCAGCGATCTCGATCACCTGAAATGGCCGATAGGCGTGGCCCGAGGAAATGGTCGCCGTGGCGATGCCGTCGGCGAAGGTCAACGTGTCGATGGCCTTCAGGGCGAAGCCATTGATCAGGCACGCATCGAGCATCGTCACCAGATCGCCCCAGTTGTTGGCGATCTGGGGCGCGCCGGTCATACCGCTGCTGAAATATTTGACGGTCAGGTCGGTCATAGCAATTCCTGCGAGAAGGTTTCAAAGATCAGGGGGCACCCACACCATCAGGGCGTGTCGACATCCCCGCGAATCAGCAACGTGAAGTGGTCGTCGGGCACGGACTCCGGTCCCTGCTGGACGGTGCGCACCACCCAGACCGGGAACTGGCTGCCGATCGTGTTGAAGCGCAGCACGTTGCCGGTGGCCCAGCCGTTGCCCCAGCCGAGCGCGGGCAGACGGAAGTACGGCACGCCGGTCGCCGGGTTGTTGGGGGCGCAATCGGCGCTGGTATTGCCGGTAGCGATCACACCCACGTTCTCACCGATGACCTCGAACGAGGTGCTGTTGGTCATCCGAACCACCCAGCGCTCAGTGAGTGCCCCGCGATTGGTGACCGTGATCGGGTACTGGGTGTGGTTGAAGGTGGCGGTGGCGGCGCTGCCGATCAGTTCATCCGACCAGCTGCCGTTCCAGGTGCTCTGGTCGAACACGAGGTTCACGCGGGCGAACAGGTCACCAGCCACCAGCGCACTGGAGACGAAACTGCCAGAGACCGGATCGCCGGGACTGGCTAGCGGATAGGCGTGCGTCAGCGGGCGCGTGAAGCTGATCTCGCCGTTGATCTGCACGTCGCGCACCACGGCCATGTCCTCGATGCGGTGCTCGATGGTCACTGGCTGGCTGTAGCCAGTCACGTCGGTGAACGTGACGGTGCCTGCTTCCAGATCGGTAACGTAGCCTGTGTGGATCACCACGCCGTTGTGGCCGACCACACGCACGCGCGACAGACGCACCCGCGCGCAATCGATGGTCTGGCCGTTGCTGACCGAGGCGGTGATGCGACCGGTGTGGCCGACGACGGCGAAGCCTCCTGGACGGAAGATCGGCACACGCCCGTCGCTGGGCAGGCGCACCGGGTCGATGCCCAGCAACGCAGCATCCAGGGGCAGATAGCTGTAGGCCACGGCGCTGTAGCGCAGGCTGGAGGCTGCGACCGGCTCTGGCCGGAAGATCTTGCCGTCTGGCCGCACGTTCTCGGCGTCGAACCACGGCTCGCTCTCGTTGCCCGCCGCCGCGACCACGGTGCCAAACCGCACTCGCACAAGGCCAGTGTCGTAATCGACGCTGCCGATGACGCCAGACGCGGTGATCGTGCCGTCGATGCCTGCCGTCACGGTCTGGGTTCCACCCACCGCGCGGGCGAACTGAATGGAGAGCGATCCTGGGCGAAGTGGCGCAGCACCGGTGCGGAAAACGTACTCGCTGGAGATGTTCTCGCCCACAGTGGTCACGCAACTAGCGCGCGTGATGCTGTTGGTCGCGCCCGCCGACCACGAGGTGAGCGTCACCGCACCAGAGAGGTAGTTGATGCTGCCGCGCGTGACCCAGCCGCTGGGCGTGAATTCGCGCAGCGTGCCCTGACCGTTGTCGCCCCAGGGCTGGCTGCCCGCGATGGCCAGCAATACGGTGCCGGTCACCACCTGCGCGTTGACGCCGGGCACCAGCCGAAACGATGGGCTGAACGCGAACGTCTCGCTGTGGTTGCTGGTCGATCCCGCGCTGTTGTAGCGCAGCTTGACGTAGCCGGACTCGTCGTTCGGGTAGAGCGACGGCGCATCCACGTAGTTGATGCCGCCGTAGTTGAGGCGGAACATCTGGCCCACGCCCGACGCCCAGCCAAGGCGCTGCGCCCCGTAGACAGGACTTGGAATCTTGACCGTGACGTCGGGCTGGAACTGCACAGCCCCGGTGGCATAGTTGACGTTACCGATGACTTGGCCTGCGCGCAGCACATTGCCCGCACCATCGTCGCGAGCGTATTGCGTGGGATCGACCCCGTTCCACAGGCCCAGCCCCATCGCCTGAATCTGCTGCAGCGTGTAGACCCCGAGCACGGCGGTGTCCGTCAGTGTGTTCCACTCGATCTCCAATGAACCCGGCTCGATGGAGCCCAGGGTTGCAGTCACCGGCACCTTGCCCTGGCCATCGCGCGAGGGGTGCGCGAAGCTGTCCTCCTGCTTGGGGCCCGCAACGTAGTCCACGGTCAGCAGTGCGCCGACTGGCGGCAGGACATTCGGCGCGAAGCTCAAGAGGTTCTGCGCGACGTTCAGACTACCGGTGGCAGCACCACTGAGCTCGCCAGACGTGGTGGCGGACGCCGTGCGCGTGCCCGTGCCGCTCTCGTGTGGCCAGGTGATGGTGAGCGTGCCCGGCTGAACGCTTTTTCCTTCGGGTGGGGCAAGCTGCAGGGCCTGCGATGCCTTCAGAGCGGCGGTTGGCTGCTGCGTTTCCTGGGTCGGCACGTTCCACGTCAGGATCAGCGACGAGCCCACGTCGGGCAGTGCCCCCAAGGTCACGACGAAGGCCCCGGTGTTCTTGTTGAAAGTGCCCGCGCCGTAGCTGGCATCCAGCCCTTTGAGGGAGCCATTGCCGCCATCCGAAAGCACGTACCAACGGCCCTGCGCCATGTAGCTGATGGCAAGCGTGCCGGGTTGCGGCACCGGATTTACGGTGCCGACGTAGGACTGGCTGCGCGATTCCGGCGTGACCGCGATCTCCGCGCTTTGCGGCGCGCGCTGCAGTTGTGCAGCAGGTGTGTAGGTGATGGCCTTGCTGTTGGACATCGAGCCGGAGTTCAGGCTCAGGATGCCGTTGGCGTAGTCGATGGTGCCCAGCGTGCCGCTGGCGGTCTTGAGTAGGCCCGCATCGTCGAAGATCGTGATGCCATCGGTAACGATGGACAGCGACCCCGGCAGGCAGCCACCCGGCAGGTTGAATTTGATGCTGGTGTTCCAGGCATGGCTGGCCGTATAGCTCACGGGTGCCGCGCCCGGAACCGGCAAACCTGCTGCGGCGTAGGGGGGCACGAAGGAGATCGGCGTCTCGGTCTGGGCGCTGGGCACAAGCTGCGTGTAGATGGACGCGCCCTTGATGGTGAAGTCGCCCACATTGGCAGCCTGCGTCAGCGGCACGACACCGACGTAGGTGCCCGCGTCGGCCACCACCGTGTCGCGCGTTTTCGTGCTGTTGGTTGCCCGCGTGAAAGTTCGGCTGGCGGGCGAGCCCGTGAAATCGAAGCGCAGCGCGTCGCTGATGGCGACGGTGACGACCGCCGCCTTGTAGTCCTGGTCGGTGTTGTAAGTGAAACTGCGCTCGACCACCGACACGGCGGTGGCGCGGATGTACTGCTCCTTCTGCGTCGGCAGTCCTTCGTTCTCGATCAGGACGAGGGTCTGGCCGACGTTGGGCACGGCGTCGCTGAGGCGTTGGAAGAGCTGGATCACCCGCTGGCCCGCAATGTGGTTCTCGAACAGGTAGCCCGCCCACTCCGGCCCTTTGTTGAGGTAGGCCTCGATGCGGGTCTGCGCCTGCTCACGGGTGTCGAAGGTCTTGCGGGTGGAAAACAGCGTGACGCTGACGCGCTCGTCCTGCGGCGGCTCGGCCACGATGACGTTGGCCCCGAAGTAGGTGTCGGTGTCATCCGTGGCCACTTGCAAGAAGCTCTTGCGCAGGTTGACACGGCCTCCGGCGCGATCCAGCTCGGAGATGTCGGGGAAGATGGCGTTTGAGACGCCATCGGCAATCACGAGGCCCGTGGGCGCGCCGCCGCCTTCGGGCACGTCCGCCATCACGGCGGACTTGAGCAGCTTCACGTCGCCAGATTGAATTGGCATCAGGCAATCTCCAAAAATCGAAGGGTCAGGCGGTAGAAGACGTTGTCGGATCGCGCTGGGATGCCCAGCACGGGTTCGGCCTCGATGGCGACCTCCTGGTGGCGGAAAGCGACCGTGAAGACCCGGCCATCGGCGAAAGTCAGTTCGAAGCGGCCTATGCTGCCGCCCACCGGAATCGCCGCCCATGCGCGCAACTGCTCGATGGCGGCACGCGTCACCCAGGCCATATCGGGTGCTCCCACCAGAGTGATCGGCCGACCTGCCTGCCGGGTGGCCGACTGGATCAGCAAGGCCCCGGTGATCAGGTAGGACGCATTGGCGACCGCTGGCGACCACGCGTGCTCGTCGCTCCAGAGCAAGTCGTCAGGCAATGGCAGAGCCACCCCGGTGTCGAGGTTCTTCAGTTGCATCGGGAAACCCTCAGGCAGAGAAACAGGAGCGCACGGTCAGGCCGCGTAATAGGAACGCACGGTCAAGCCGTGCGGGCGCGGGCGGCGTCGAGTAGTTGCAGCAGTCGCGCTTCGTCGCGCGCATCGACGGTGGCGTTGACCTTCTGTTGTCCCGAGGACAGTTCCACGCGCACGGTGCGGGTGGGCGTACCTTCGGGCAACGAGGGACGTGGCAGGCTGCGGCTTGCGGGCTGCACCAGACCACCCGAGGCAAAGCCCTGAATGCCCGCCAGCGCACGCCCGGCCAGTGCCTGCGCTGGAGCGCTCAGGTTGTTGATGGCTTCGAAGAAGCCAGCGCCGTAGCGGGCGACTGCCTGCCGGTTCACGACGAACTCGCCCGGGGTGAGCATCGCCGGGACGGTGTCGGATTTCGCCAAGCCACCGCGCCGGTAAAACTCGCCCTGGTTTTGCTCCATGTAGTCGATCAGCTCGCGCTCCAGGTCTTTACCCCAGAGCAGCGGCTGCGCCATCGCCTGCCGCCACGTCTGCTTGATGCGTTCGAGGTTCTGGCGCTCGTTGCCAGTCAGCGTCTTGCGGCCGATGAAGTCTTCCAGCGTGCGGCGATCCTGCTGCGCCTGCTTGCCGTAGTTGTCCATCGTCTTGCTGCGCATATCCAGACTGACCGATGCGCCGTAGTTCCACTGCAGCCAGCTCGTGTACTCGTTCATCCCCTGCAGGCCGAGGTCGATCATCTTGAGCGCCTCGAACGCTTCGCGGTTCTTCTTGGGCCTGCTCGGCTTGTCGTTGGGATCGGAGCCTGTGGAGCCGGTACCGCCCAACGAGGCAACGCGCCCACCGACCGCGAAGTGGGCGACGCCATTGGCCAGACGCGAGAGCGCGCCGCTGCCGTACTTCTGCACCGCCGCCTTGCGGATCACGAAGGCCCCGGCATCCAGGGTGCGCGGCACGGTGTCGTGGTGGCCGGAGCCGGGCACCGAGCCACCGCTCATCCGGGGAAAGGCCGGAGCCACCGCACCGCCGTCGGCAAACCGCCGCACGCCACCCACCAGACCGCCAGTGGCATTGGTTTCAACCTTGGTCACGTAGATGGTGTGGGTGCTGGAAGTGTTGCGCCCGTTGAGGCTGTCGATTTCCGCGCGTACCGCACCGACGTTGCTGGCCACCTGATGCTGCGACTCGGTCTGGATGCGATCCAGCGCCTTGATCATCCCCTCGACATTGGTGATAGCCGCCTGCGCCTTCTCGGTCGCCACCTTCAGCTCGAACTGCGCGTTTTGGTCGGCGTAGGTCTTGAGCTTATCCAGTGCCTCCTTGGCCTTGGACACATCGGCATCGACCGGCAGCGTCTTGCCTTCCTTGAGCAACTGCTCGTATTCCTTGAGCTTCTTCTCCGCTTCCTGCAGATCAGCCTGGATCTGCAGCAGGTATTCCTTTTCGGCCAGCGCCTTGTCCAGATCAGCGATGGCCTTGTCGAAGCGCGTGGTGTCGGCGTCTAGCGTGACCTTCAGCCCGTCCTTGAGCTTGGCCGTGATGTCGTCGATCTGGCGCGTGGTATCGGTCAGCGTCCGCTGAATCTCATCGCGCGCCGTGATTGCCGAACGTGCCGCCGTCTGGTGGGCCTTCGCTTCGGCATCCAGCGTCTGGTTGAGAATCTCCTCGGACTGGCGAATACGGTCGATGGCATCGCGCACGCCCTGTTTGCCCTGCGCGGCCTGCACGTCGGCATCCTTTGCCTTCTGCGCCAGTTCCGCGCGCAACTGATCGGCTTGCCGCATCAAATCGGTGGCCTGCTGGTACTCCTGCCTGCGGTATGCCTCGCGCGACTGTGCTTCCAGCTGCGTGACCTGAGACACCGCTTGCTCGGACTGTTTGCGCGCTTCCTCACCACGCTTGGCCTCGTTGGTCTGGCTGGTGGCCACCTGCGCGGCCATGTCCATCGCCTTCTGCGCGAGCTGGCGAGCAAGCTCCAACTCGCCGTTGGCCAGCGCGCGACGCGCCTGTTCCTGCATCTCGGCGATCTGGCGCTTGCGATCCTCGGTGGCCTCGTACTCCGTCATACCCTGACGGCGGATGTCGCGGATGCGCTCCTCCGTGGACATCGACAACTGGCGCTTGGCTTCCTCGATGCGCTGCACTTCCGCCAGATGCCGGTTGGCTTCAGCATTGAGAGCGTCGATGTGCTGGCGGTACTCCGTGAGCGCCTGCCCCAGGGTCTGGCGCTTGGTGGCGAGGATGTCGTTCTCGACACGCTGCACGTTGGCACGGCGCTCCTCCTCGGTCTGGCCTTGCCGGGCTGCGGCCTGCTTGCGCGCCTGCGTTTCCTGATCGATCAGACCGAGCGTCTCGGTCGTGGCCTGACGGCGCAGGGTCGCCTGCTGTGTCAGCGCCTCGGTAAGCAGCTGAGTGGACTTGGTGATCTTGGCGGTTTCGGACTGCTGGGTACGCTCCAGTTCCGCCTTCTCCTGGTCGTAGCGGTTCTTCACCGCTTGCACCTGCTGCGCGAGGCTCGCCTCGACGATGGTGGTCAGCCCCTTGTAGGCTTCGGCCATCTTGGCGGTGGCGTCGTTGACCACACCTTGGGCCTTGCCGACGGCCTGTTCGACCTCGCCGAGCCGGGACTTGAGCTTTTCCAGCGCGGCGTGCACCGCCTCGATGCCACGCCCGACCGCTTCCTGCGTGCCCTGGCGCACGGCTTCGAGCCGCTTGGCGATTTCCTCGGCAGCGGTCGCAGCGGTGTTCATCGCGCCTTTGGCTGCGTTCGCACCTTCGGTGGCGTCGGCGTACATCTCGGCGAAGATGCGATTCATCTCCGCGAGCCGCTGTTCGTGGCGCTTGGTGGCTTCAGCGATGGTGTCGGACGTGAAGATGGCGGCGAACACCTCCCACTGGAAGCGCAGGTGCTCGATGCCCTTCATCAGCACCTCGACCATGAAAATGCCCGCCTTGCGGACGATCTCGAACTTTTCCGACAGCCACGTCCCGATCTCCCAGCCGATGATGGCCGCGCCCAGCACCCCGAACGCCACGCGAAGCTTGCCCACCGTAGCGATGGCATTGGACAACGATAGGTTGGCCGTTGCCCACGCGGCCGCCGTGGTGCTGGCCGCTGTCACCGCCGCCGCACCTGCCGTCTGCCACGCGATGATCAGCGCCGGAATTAGGCGGTAGACCAGCACCGCGAGGCCGACCTCGGCAATGCGGCCCAGCCACTTCATCACCGTGTCCAGGTTCTCCGACAACCACGTCAGGGCCTCGGCGAGCTTCTTGGTGAAGCCGGTCGATTCATCGAGCTTGCTGACCCACTGCCCGAAGGCGTTCGACAGACGCGTGAAGGCCTGGCTAACGGTCATCGGCAGTTGCGCATACTCGGCGGCCAGCTTGTCCTTCTGGCTCATCAGCGCGTTGACCACCACGTCGGCGGTCAGGCGGCCTTCCTCGGCGAGCTTGCGCAGCCGTCCGATGGGCACGTTCAGGCCATCGGCCAGTGCCTTGGCCAGACGCGGGCTGTTTTCGACGACAGAGTTGAATTCCTCGCCGCGCAGCACGCCCGAGGCCAGGGCCTGCCCGAACTGCAGCAGGGACGACTGCGCCTCGGTGGCAGATGCACCTGAGATACGCAGTGCTTGCGAGATGCTTTCGGTGAGCGAGAGGGCATCCTGCTGCTCTCCGCCCAGCATCCGCACAGCCTGTTGCAGCTTGCCGTAAAGCGTGGCGGTCTCCTGGATCGGCACGCCGATGCGCTGCGAGATGGCGAACAGTTCCTTCTGCGCGACCGTGTACTCGCGGCTGCCAGCGGTGGCGAGCTTGAGCCGCGCAGACATCATGTTCCAGGCGTCGGCGATCTGGACGATCTCCTGCACCTTGCCACTGGCCCAGTTGATGGTGAGGAAAGCCAGCAACTGCGTCTTGGCCTTGGCGACCTGATCGCCAAATGCGCTCATTCCGGCCTTGACCTCGGCCATCCCGGCGGCAGCTTTATCGCCTGCGGTCTTGGCGTTCGAGCCAAACTCGCCAAGACTGCGCTCGGCCGAATTGATGGCGCGTTTGAGCCCCTCGTCAGCGCCTTCGAGCGCAACAAGGATGGAAATGCGGTTTGCCATTTCAGTCCACCAGCCGCAACTGCTTCTCGATCCGTGCGGAGAGGCGCGGAATCCGACCGGCGACGATGCGTTCGACGTTCAGGCGCTTCTTGAGCTGCACCCGGGGCACCAGCACGGCGATGGGTACATCCGCGCCACGTTTGAGCCGCTTGATGCCCTCGGCCTTGCGGTAGCGGCGCTTGAAGCCCGACAGTGGCCGGTCGTATTCCTTGATGTTCTCGGCCATCAGCACGATGTTCCCCTTGGCGTTCTTGATGAAGTAGGCGTTCCCACCGCGCATCAACTCGGCGATCTGCGCCTTGAAGCGTTTGCGACCGACACGACCGTGCAGTGGGATCAGCATCCGGCCTCCAATGACGCCGCCACGCTCGTGGATGCCCGACCACGGGATGCGCGAGCCGACGTAGAGCGCAGGCAGCCGGTTCTTATCCTTGTCGAGCACCTTGGCAGTGAAGCCCTTGACGAAGGACTTCTTGACCACCGTCATATGGCCCGCGACGTGGCTGCGCACGTCCTGCTTGAGTTCGGCGGCCTCACTGGCGATGCCGCGCGCGACTACCTTCTGGACCTTCTCGCGGAACTCGCCGCCCCAGCGGCGCAACTGCGCCTGCGCGGCCTTGCTATCGATGCGAACCGAGATGCGCATGGTTTTGGAGCCTATCGAGGGTCTGGTCGAGGTGACGCGAGTCGCCGCGTGCGCCGATGGCGATCAGCGAGAGCAGCCGGGCATCGCGTGCGGCGTCCTCACGCGCAGTGGCGGCGGCGAAGCCGCGCACCTGCGCCAGGGTGTAGTCGAGGATGTCGGGCAACCGGTGGCCGTGCTCGATCAGGTGCTGGACGGTGTCGAACCAGCCGTGGTCACTGCCACCGCCGCGCTCGTCTGCGCGATCAACCCGTCGAGCCGAGGCATCACCGTCCGGGTAAAAAAATCGGCGTTGACCTCAAGCACTTTGGCCGCCAACAGGATGGCCTGGTCGGCATCGAGTGCGTCGACCCACGCGCGCGGCTTGCCGACGGCGATGGACACTGCCGTCAGCAGGTCGTCGCCGTGCTCGCCGAACAGTGCCAGCCAGTCGATACCATCGCCGCCGATCTGCTGCATCACCGGCGTGATCGCGCGCAGGAAGGCGGGCATCTGGCCGACCTTGAGTGGCTTGATGGCCAACGGCTCACCGTCTATGACCAGCTCCACTGCTTGTGGGATGAGAGTTTCCAGATCGCTCATGGCAGTCCTCATCACAGTTGCACGATGCGGCCGAACTGGCCCAGCACCGCGTCATAGGGCTTGGTGGTGTCGGCCAGGAGCGATCCTTCCAGTTCGAACTTGTTGTACTCGTCCGAGATGAAGGAGATTTCCTTCAAGGGATCGAAGGCCACGCGGTACAGCTCGACCAGCACCTTGGCGTTGCCCTGCGCGGTGTTGATGCCTTCCAGGCGCAGGTAGCGCTCGGGCAGCGCCTGCGTGAAGATGCCGATCTCGGTGGCGACGCCGTAGCTGTAGGCGGCCTTGAACGGTGCGGTGAAGCCGGTGATATCCAGAAACTGGAGGGCACCGAAATCGGTGTCGGCGGTGTAGTGCGTGCCTGCGGTCAGCGTCGCGGGCGTGCCCGCCGAGTCGGTCACCACCAGCGCCGACACCTTGGGATGGGCGAAGAAGTAGCGGTCGCCGACCACCGGAGCAGCGCCGCCGATGGTTTCGGCGGTCACAGTGCCTGTGCTGCCGGTGACGTGGTTGCCGTACAGCGCCAGCGCGAGGTTTTCCTTGGTGAACTCCTCGATGGTGAGGTTCACGGTGGCCGACTTTTGCTTGACCATCCGGTGGTCGAGCGAGCGCTGGCCGGTCTGGCTCTCGTAATGCTCCAGCACGTCGGTCTTGAGCGAGAGCTTGAGCTCGGCGACGTTGCCGGGCGAGCGCACTTCGATGGGCAGGCCGGATTCGTCGCGCTTGCCGAGGAAGACGCGGCCCTGAAAACTGGCGTAGGTGCTCATGATTTTGATTCCTTGCGTTGGGTGGTGATGGGGCGAACGGGTTCGATGGAGGTGCCGTCGCCTTCCGGCTGCGGTACGGGAGCGGACTGGCGGTCGTGGCGGGCGATGCTGTTGGCGATGAGCCAGTCGGCCGTACCGCCATCCACATCGAGCCGGTCGCCTGCCTTGTGGGCTTGGCCCGCGTGGGTGTGCGGCTGAGTCAGAACGATGGAAGTCATGGGTGTCATCCCTTGGTTGAAAGGTCGGTGTCGAGCGTCCGGTAGGTGATGGCGTAGCGCGCGGGGATCGTGGCGGCCACTGCATCGGCGTCCTCGACGTCCCACTCGCATTCCTGCTCGCGCAGCCCTAAGGCAAGGCCGCCCAGATTCCGGTCGGCCAGCAGCGCGGCGTGGGCGGCGGTGATCAGCCGGTCGGCTTCGGTTTCCGGAATGGCGGGTGGTACCGCGCGGGCCAGTGCGACCAGGCGCACCGTGAGCTCGCGCGTGACACGGTCGTTGGCGCGCTCGGTGATCGATTCGGACTCGGGGAACACCACCAGCGCCGGGCATTGCTCCCGGCTGATGGCCACCGTGGGCGAGCGGTGCAAGGTCGCCCCAAGCGACTCCACCGGCGTGCGGACAGCCGCCATCACCGCGAGCAGGATCTGTTCGCGGATCGAGTTGCCGGACACGGCACTACACCCGGGTGAGCTGTGCGCGCATCTCCGAGCCGTCGCCCACGGCCCGGGTGCTACGCACCTGATAGATCACGCCATCGATCTCGACCGCCTCGCGCGGAACCAACCCCAGGAACACCGAGGCCGGATACGACATCTGATAGTCGGTGGCCGAGGCCAGGCCGTCGAACACGGTGTCGTCCGGAGCGGCGAAGCCAACCGGGTGGCGCTGCGCTGTCGTGCCGTCCGAAGGACGCCAGAGGCAGTCCTTCAAGAGCCCGGCATTGGCGGCCGATTCGTAGATCTGATCGACGAGACTCATCACGCCACCGTCAACTTCACCAGCACACCCGGACGATGGCACATCGGCAGCGGGTTGGACTGCGTGTGCAGATCGGTGCCCCGGTCGAACTTGCGCGGCTCCTGCTTGGCGTACAGCGGCTGGCCGACCGTGTTGACGGTTTCGTTGAAATCCGCCGGTGCGAAGTAGGTGCCGAAGGTGTCGATGGTGCCCAGCGGGAAGGCATGAGCCTCGCCAGCGGCGATGAAACGGCGTGCGGTTCCGCTGGCATCGGTGGCCTGACCCCGGTACTCCTCGAAGGTGATACCGCCGTAGGTGAAGCCGCGACGCACGTCGTTGATGAGGATTGCCCCGTTCTGCCAGTTCTCGAAGGCCTTCTCGACCTTGGCGTGGCCGGTGAGCGCGGCGAAGAACTCCGGCGAGCACAGGCAATGGACACCATTCATGAACTCGCCTTTGAGGTTCTCCTCGATGGTTGCCAGCACCGTGGTGCACTTGGCTTTCACATTGGTGCCCGCCGTGCCCAGCTCGAAGGCCACCAGCCTGCTGGGTGATATCGAAGGCATCGAACAGGTCGTAGAGAACCGAGCCGTCCGCGTCGAGGATCACGCCCTTGAGCGCACCCATGCGCAGGTGCTCCAGCGTGATCGCATGCTTGTTGCGCATCGTCTCCAGATGGCGCGCGATCACGCCTGCCACCGTCTCGGTTTCGGTTTCCGAGCCGAAGGCACGGATGCCTTGGACTTCCTCCGGCAGCACCACGTCGTCGTGCGGGATGTGCGGCACCACGAAGGAGCGCAGCTTGCGTTTTCCACGCACGCCAACCGTGCCGGGTGAACCCGGTGGCAGCGTAGGCAGCAAGTTGAGCACGCCGTTCATTTCCTCGACGACGATCTGGCGCTGCCGTACCGGCTTGGACGGCATCAGGTTCAGTTCTTCCAGACGCCCGTAGCGGTTGGGCAGGATGTTGATGGCGGCGGTCAGCGCCGTCATCGAGAAGGCGGGATTGCTGAAGGGGTTGTTCATGGTCAGGCTCCTTGGCGAACGAGCACGCCCAGCGCCTTAAGCTGCGCAATGGCGGTGAGTTTTTCGGCGGTGGTGATGGCGTCGGGCCACGCGAGCGCATGGTGGGCGACGATGGCGTGGCGCGCGACGACGAGACCGTCGTCACGGTCGATCAAGGTGGCGTCGCAGGCCTGTAGCAGCACGCCAGCGGCGACCTGCGTGCCGTCTTCTGCGGACGGATCGAGCTGTTTGAACTTGGCCGTTGCGGTGACGATGCCGACCACCGTGCCCAGCGGCAGGTTCTGGCCCGAAGCGACCGTGACGCGGTCGCGCGAGTAAAGGTTGGGGGCTTCGTACTTGAGCAGGTCGCCCAGGTTCAGAGGTTCGGCGAGAGCGGGCATCTCAGATCTCCTTCTTGGTGGATTGCGCTGCGATCTGCTTGGCGGCGTCGATCAGCGGATTGCTGGCCACAGGGCGCGCGGCATCGGGGGCGATGCGGCTGGTGATTTCGGGACTGGCTTCGGCCTGCGCCGCAAGCAGTTGGCTGCGCACCTTGGCGGGCGAGGACTGGGCTTCGAGGAAGCCCGCAATCAGGTCGGTGCGCCCGGCCAGCGTGCAGGTCTGGGCGATTTCGACGGCGTCGGCCACGCTCAGCGCGGTGGCGGTGGGGGCGGCGGACGGTTGAGGAGGACTGCCAGCAGGATCAGCAAGAGGCCGATCAGGAGCAGCGGGGTCGGTTCGATCATTCATGGAAGACTCCATCTGGTGGTTGCGAAGAAAACCCGCTTGGCTGGCCGGAGCCACCTGAGTCGGGAGTGGGGAAAGCGATTGCGTGAGTTGCGTGAGCGCGTCGTCGAGGCTGCCGACGGCATCGGCAAGACCGGTGGCAACGGCGTCCGGTCCGAAGAACAGGCCCGCTTCGGTGGCGCGCACGGCGTCCGCATCGAGGCCGCGATGTCGAGCGACCGTCTCGACGAACAGCTCGTAGACGCGATCCACCTCGGCCTTGAGAACCGCGTGCGCGGCGTCGGAGAGCGGCTCGTGCGGGTTGAGGTCGTTCTTGCGCTCGCCCGCGAACACGGCGGTGTAACGAACACCGTCTTTGGCGTCCTTGACGGATTGATCGATGTGCATGGCGATGACGCCAATCGAGCCGACACCGCCGGTGCGCGCGACGAACACGCGGGTGGCGGCGGACGCCAGCGCATAGGCCGCCGAGAACGCCATGTCGTTGGCCACGGCCCAGACGGGCTTCACTTGCGACGCCACGCGGATACGGTCGGCCAGATCGAACACGCCGCCCGACTCGCCACCCGGCGAGTCGATGTCGAGCAGGATCGCAGCGACCTCGGGGCTGGTGAGCGCGGCGTCCAGTTGCGCGGCGATACCGGTGTAGCTGGCGAGACCCGATTCGGCCTCGAGGCCCGAGGTTCGGCGCACCAGCGTGCCGTGGATCGGGATGACGGCAACCTTGCCGCTCGGAGGCCCAGGCGCGCGGGCCGCAGGCGTGTAACCCACGGGCGCGGCGAGGTCGGCGAGGCCGATGCGCGCACCGAGCACGGAGAGGATGATGTCGAGTTTCGGCCGATGAATCGCCAGCGGCACGCCGAACAGGCGCGCAGCCAGATGAGGTAGCAAAGTCATGGGAATCCTTCGGGAAATCGGTCAGGCAGCAAATCAGGGAAGCTATGGGCCGCCGGTGGTGTCAGGCGCGTTGGCGCTGCGGTTGGGTTCCGCGCTGCCGCCGTCCTTTGACGTGTAGCGAGGGTCGGAGTCGAAGATCAGTCCAAGGTCGTCGGCGCGCTGGTTGTCGGCGGCGATCTCGCGGTCGACGTCTTCGGCGTCGTAGCCGTTTGCCGAGATGGCTTCCGAGCGGCTCATCAGGCCCGCGCGGATAGCCAGCAACATCGCCTTGAATTCCTTCTCGGGATCGACCCACTGCCAGCCCTGGGGAATCCACTTCACCGAGATGTACTGGCGACGACGGGCTGGCCCGCCTCGAGCGAAGCCCGGGGCATCCAGGGCCCCGGCGAGCACCGCCTGCTTCATCCAGGCCGCCCACACAGGACGGCACATCTGATGCACCAGCACCCCGTGCTGCACCATCTCGCAGCGACGCCGGAACTCCAGCATCCCGGCGCGGATGGACGAGTAGTTCACGCCGGTCAGATCGCCGGTCAACTGCTCGTAGGTGATACCAATGGCGGCGGCAACCGCGCGGAACTGGGTGCGCAGGAATTCGGAGTACGAACCGCCAACATCAGCCGGATCGGAGAACTTGATGTCCTCGCCCGGCTCCAGGATCTGCAGCGTGCCTGGCTCCAGTCCGGCAAGCGCAATCCCGTCGGCGTCCGATGCGCCTTCGCCCATCAGGTTGTCCTCGGGGTTGGCGCGCGTGACGAAACCCGCGAACATCGCGGCGGTCTTCTTGCGCACCAGCTCAGCGTCGTCGTACTGGTCGAGCTCGTTGAGCTTGACCAGGGCCCGCGACAGCCAGGGCTCGCCCCGGATCTGGCCTGGGCGCAGCACGCGGAACAGGTGAATGATCTCCTTGGCATCGATGCGCACCGTGTCCATCCCGCCCTGGCCCGACATCGGGGCCAAACGCCCGTCCTCCGGGTGCGAGCGGTACAGGTGGTAGGCAACGCGCCGCCCAAGGTTGTCGAACTCGATGCCGGAGCGCACGACGTTGCCGGACGGCAGATCGGTGTTCAGGTTGATGGGCAGGTGCTCGGGCTCCAGCAACTGGAGCTGCAGGGGCACCGACAGGCCATCCTCCGGACGGCGTGGCCGCAGTCGGATCAGGCATTCGCCACCTTCGAGCATCGCCCGACACGCCAGGGCCTGCAGGCCATAGAAGTCGGTCTGTCCGGCCGCGTCGGCTTCCTCGACCCAATCGCGCCACAGTGCCTGCACCTCGGCCTTGAACCGTTCGTCGCCAGACAGGCTTTGCGGCTTGATGCCGGTGCCGACCGCATTGGCTACGAAAGCTTCGATACCGGCCTGCGCCCAGGCATTGCGCCGAACGAGGTCCCGGCTCTTACCGCGCAGTTCGGCGTTAGTCGCCAGCATCGCGGCGACCGCACCCGGATTGCCGGGCATCCAAGCCAGCGAGCGACGGCCACGACCTGCGGCTTCGTGTACCGGCGAGGCACCGAACAACCGGCGCACGGTTTGGGAGAACCACGCCATATCAGAACCCCTTGCGCGTGGTGACGCGGATCTGTCGTGGCGCACCGGGCAGCAGCCCGGTCTCAGCCGCCTGCTGAAGCAGGCCCCGCCTGACTTCGCGGATGGCGGCCATCAATTCGTCGACAGAGCGGTACTCGACCGTCTTGTCGGCAAAGGTCACCCGCCGTTCGCCCTTTGCGAGTGCGGATTCCAGGGCCTGGAGCTGGGTTTCTGTGTAGGCCATCAGCGGTACACCACGAGATTGATTTCGGAGGAGTCGTCGAACGACGTTGCTGTCGTCGCGCAGGAGATGTCGACGTACTGGGCCGTTTTCAGGTCGGAGCTGGCGCGAACGACGGCCACACGCTGCTGGCCGCTGTTGCTGCTGCTGCGTGCGAGCGCCGTCCAGCAGTAGTTCGCATCCGGCATCGCCAGCGCAAAATGCACGCGGTAGCGGCCCGCCGCTGTACGCACGACGCTGGCCACGTTGTGCGCGCTGCCGATCACGACCTGACCGCCCACGTAGCCAAAGCTCACCCACACCCGAGCAAGTCCAGGGTGCGTGTCGTCGATCTTGGTCTTGACCTCGAAGCCGATGCGCGCAGCCAGGGCGGCGATGCTGGACGCGAGGCTCATCAGGTCAGCGCCCCGTCGAAGATCACGACGAAGTCCGTGTCGGTATTGCCGACATCGGCGGCCGCAACCGCGCCAATGTTGGTGCGCGCCTGAAGTTGCTCGGCAACGGTCAGGGTTTGCGCCGCGTCGTACCGCACCCGCAGATTGACGGCAGCGAGGAGCGCGTCCAGGCCCGTAGTGCCGTTCTGCAGCAACTGCTGGATCTCCACCAGGGTGTCGTAGGCGGCGTCTGCTCCACCGAGGATGTCGGCCTTGAGCGCGTCGAGCAGCGACACGATCTTGTTCGACGAGTAGGTGGTGGAGGTGGCGATCTGGTTGTCGTCGATGGCGGTTGCGGAGAGCACCGCCGCCTTCAGTTCGTTGATCGCCGAGACCAGACTCGACTTGTCGGTGGTGGACAGGCTGGCTAGGTTTCCCGCCGTCGCCCGGACGTCGTTGAACTCCTGGGCGACCCGGATGACCAGGCTCTCGATACGGGTGGCAAGACTCATGTGTTCTCCTTGGTTTGAAGGCGACGGCCATCAGCGAAGCCAACGGCTTCGGATGACGCGTCGACCGGTATTGCGGGTTCCAGAAGCAGCGAGGCCACCGCTGGGGGTGGCCTCGTTCAATTCGATGTCGTGGATGGGCGGTGGCGCATCAGGTGGGGGCGCTACCCCAAGTTGCCGCTCCAACTCCCGCCAGTGGCGTTCCTCGAAGCGGTCCAGTCCCGCCGCCGATGCAGCCGCGCGGGCGTAGACGTAGCAGTCGAGCGCCTCGTTGCGCTCTCGCATCTTTTGCCATTCGCGCACCGGGAATCCGTTGCGGTCGCGGCGCGTGATCAGTTGCTCGGCGCAGAGCTGCTGGATGAACTCGGCGTCGATCTTCGGCAGATGGACGAACCCGGCAGGAAACACCGGGGTCAAGCCGTCCTCGCCGACGTCCGCGCTCTTGCGCAGGTTGTTGTAGAACTCCAGCTTGGCGATGCCGCCCGCCACCGTGAACACCTTGATGCCCCGGCGCAGCTTCTTGCCGCCCTGCGAGACATCGATGGCCGTGGGCGTGCCGATCAGGGCCGCGCCGCGCGGCACACCCTTGACCGCCATCACGCGCGCATCGTGGCAGGCACGCACGAAGGCGTAGGCTTCCTGCGTGGCAAAGCCGGTGTCCAGCGCGAAGCGCGCCAGTGACATCGTCACGCCCGAGGCGTGTGTCCAGTTTTCGGCCAGCATCCCGGCGAGGGCTTTCCACACCGCATCTCGGGCTGTATCGCCCATCAAGACCCGGTGCTCGATGAGCCAGGACTCCTTGCCGCGCCCGAAGGCCCAGATCGAGGCCTCGATGCGGTCCTTCTGGACGTCGGCCGCGCCCACCAGCAGCAGGCCGCCCAGCGGCACGCTGCCAATGCGGTAATCCTCGCGGCGCTCGACCAGCCGTTGCCAATCGGGCGCTTCGCCTTCCTCAACCCAGGTCTCGCCCAGCTCGGTGTTCTTGAAAGTCTTGATCGCGGCGGCCGATCCCGACTCCTTGTTGACGGCGGCTTCCCACGCGGCAGCGATGTCACGCCAGGAGCGCCAGCCCACCGGGCTGTACAGTGACGACAGGTGAAAGCCTGCCGTTTTGCCCTGTGCCATCGAACGCCATTCGCCACGCTCCAGCATCCACGTCTTGTGATGCTCGGAAATCGCGGTGTCGCACGATTCGCAGATGTAGGCGGCGGTTTCCGGCTGCCCCTTGTCCCAGCGCAGTTGCTCGAAGCGCAACCATTGCGGGTGGTTGCAGTGCGGGCATGGCACGAAGTAGCGGCGCTGGTCGCTGGCCTCGTACTCGCGCTCGATGGCCGAGGCGCCAGAAATCGTCGGCGTCGACACGATGAAGATCTTGCGCCGGGCAAAGGTGCGCGTGCGCGCCTCGGCCAGCGAGATCGCATCGCCTTCACCCTCGACGTCCAGCGGATAGCCGTCAACCTCGTCGAGGAACAGGTAGCGCACCGGCATCGAGCGCAAGCCTACCGCGCTGTTCGCCCCGGTCATTACCAGCACGCCGCCCCGGAACTCCTTGGCCAAAATGGTGTTGCCCGAGTCGCGCGAGCGCGCCGGGGCGATCAGTTCGGCCAAGGCGGACGATTCCTCGATCAGCGGGTCGATCCGCTGCTTGGAGTTGCGCTTGGCCATCTCCACCGTTGGCCAGACCGCCATCATCGGGCCCGGCGCGTGGTGGATGACGTAGCCGATCCAGTTCGACCCCATCTCGGTCGCACCAAGCTGCGCTGCTTTCATGAACACCACACGCTCGACCGGCGAGGTCGGCGACAGGCAGTCCATGATGGCCTTCAGGTACGGCGTGCGACTGGTGCGCCAGCGCCCCGGCTCGGCAGACGCCTTGCTGGAGAGCATCCGGTGGCGATCTGACCATTCCGATACCGTGAGCAGCGGGTCGGGAGTAAGCCCGTCGCGCCACGCCCGTTCGATCTCCTGCGCGCCTTCGTAGTCCATCGTCATCAATCCACGCGCGGGCGCAGCTCGCCCAGCTCAATCAGGTGCTCGCGCACAGCAGATTCGAGCGCCACGTGCATCTGATGCGCGTCGATGCCGAGCGTGGACGCCATCTGCCCGGAGACGCGCGCAGGCCAGTTCAACCATGCATCGCGCTCAATGCGCGCGAGCTTGAAAACGTGTGCCACGGCCTGCGCCCGATCCACCAGTTCCTTCTTGCGGTGCGCCAGCTCCAGGTTGTTGAGCTTGGCCTTGAGCACCTCGTTGACCGTACGCGCTTGCAAGAGCGAGGTGCCACTGGCCGACATCGGCGCTGTGCTGGCGTCGACGGCATCGCGCTGCGTTGCTGCTTCGTCCGTCGCGGCCACGCGCCGCGCTTTCGCAGTGCTGACCTTCTCTGGCGCAGCGGCGCTGCGCGGCTGCAATGTGTTTTGTGCCCACTGGGCATCGGCCGTGTCCGGATCAATCGTGCCGTCAGGCAGCGGCGTGATCCGCCCGGTGTCGATAGCCTTTTTCACGGCCACGTGCGACACGCCACGGTGGCGCGCGTAGGCGCGAATCGAGAGTCCCATCGTCACCTTCAATCATTTGTTCGTCATGTCCGCAGATTGAGCTTGGCTTCCATCGGGAACAGCGCGTTCATCACGTCACGCCAACCACCCCCGAAAGGAACACGCCATGTGCCAGATCGACACCATCCTCACCCTGATCGCCCAGAAGCATCTGGGCATCGACACCCTGCAAACCCGCCACGCCGACAGCCTGGACTTCCACGACACGGCGGTGTGGTGCATCCGGGACGCGTTGGAAGCGGCCTTCAAGGCGGGCGTCGAACTCGGCGCGTCGAGCCCGAAGGCTGCGGAAGCGGAAATCGCCAAGGACTGATCGGAAACCCACGAAACCAAGCGGAAAGCGCTTGGCTTCACTCCCGAACAGCGCGTTCATCACATCGTCATCCACCACCCCCGAAGGAGCAGACCATGACCAGCACCCAACTCACCCCGGCCCAGCACGCCATCCTCGCCAAGGCCATCAACACCAGCGACGGCAAGATCGAATGGTTCCCCGACAACATCAAAGGCGGCGCACGCAAGAAGGTGCTCGACGGGTTGTTCAACCGTGCCCTGATCACCACCGACGGCACCGACTGGTTCGTCGCCGCCGAGGCCTACGACGCCTTGGGGCTAACTCGCCCCGGAGTGAACAAGACGAGCATCGGTCAATTCGAAGCCAATCTCGACCAGATCATTGCCAACGCAGAAGGCGCGCCAGCTGCCATGAGCGATCCCGAACTGGAAGCCGCCGTAATCGCCGCCGAAGCAACGTGGGTCAAGCCGCGCACCCGCGACAACAGCAAGCAAGCCGAAGTGATCCGGATGCTGCAACGCCCCGAGGGCGCAACCATCGGCCAGATCTGTGCCGCCACCGGCTGGCAGGCGCACACGGTACGCGGTACCTTCGCCGGGGCTTTCAAGAAGAAGCTGGGCCTGACCATCGTCTCGGACAAGCCACAGGGCGGCGAGCGCGTGTACCGCATCGCCTGAAGGCTCTTAGCGTAACAAGCGCGTCAGCCCATCCCAACTATCTACGATGGGCTGCCGTTCGCGTGGGTCGGTAAAGCCGACCTCCTCAAGCGTCCAGTGCCCGCGTCCAAACTGACACATGCCGCAAGCCGCAACCAAATTGCCTTCTTCGTTGGTGCCACCTCGACTGTGCGGAAGAATGTGGTCAAGTGTTGCGGTCAACGCACTCAGCGCGTAGTGCTTGTCGCGATTGACCCGACCCCATCGCGCCACCGAGGGGAACATCTCCACAAGCAACTTTCTTGCTTTCGGGGAAATGACTTTGATGTTGCAGAAGCGACAGCGCCAACCATCGCGCTGGTAGATCCCGTACTCAACCGACGAACTGGGCATACGCTGTTTAATTCGCTCAGCCAGGACATCGGTGGGCATACGAGACTGCCAGTGGATCGCTGGATCGACTTTTCCGGTGATGCGTTGCGCAAACTCACCGAGGATCGGCATATCTGCTTTAGCAATTAACCGCTTCGCATCTTCCTCACGACCTTCGAGTACAGCGTCTGCAGCCAGCGACAACCAGTCTGCCGCCAAGTCCAGTTCAGGAATCGGCGGCAAGAAACATTGGCGAGATCTGTCAGATGGTTTGAGCATCGAAAGATTTTCTCTCAGTGAGCTTGGCTTCTCAATCGAACAGCGCGTTACTACGGGTGTCGCAACGATCAACCCGAAGGAGCAGCCACCATGACCACCAGCCAGATCCCCGCCACCCAGAACGATGCCTGGGGCTTTTGGGGCACGATGAACGAACACGCCAGCGCGGCTTGGCCCCTGGCGATGACCGCCATCTCGGGCGCCACCAGCCAGCCGCTCGAATCGGTTCGGGCCTTCCTCGACAGCCGCCACGGACGCCACTTTGGCGACGACGTCCAGAACGGGCTCTATCAGGGCCAGCCCCTGGCAGACGCGATCAACGCCGCCACCCAACGCTGGATGGGCTGGACGATTGGCCGCCAGACCAGCAAGCAATACGGCATCCCGCGCGGCCTGCCTTACCTGACGGGCTTTGTGATTCACTGCGAGATCGTTGAGGAGTCGCTGGCCGCCTGATCGAGCACCTCGCCATCCGCCTCGCGGGTGGCCTGCTTGCCGGTGAACTCTTCCCACCGACGCACGATCACGTCCACGTACTTCGGATCGAGTTCGATCAGCCGCGCAACGCGCCCTGACTTTTCGGCGGCGATCAGTGTCGTCCCCGAGCCCCCGAACGGGTCGAGCACCACGTTGCCGGGTCGGCTCGAATTGCGGATCGCGCGTTCGACCAACTCCACCGGCTTCATCGTCGGGTGCAAGTCGTTCTTCTGCGGCTTCTTGATGTTCCAGACATCCCCCTGGTCGCGGTCACCACACCAGTGGCGTGTCGCCCCCTCGGGCCATCCGTAGAGGATCGGCTCGTACTGGCGCTGGTAGTCGGCACGACCCAACGTGAAGGTGTTCTTGGCCCAGATGATGAAAGTCGACCATTTGCCACCGGCGGCGCGGAAGGCAGCCTGCAGCACATCCAGCTCGCTGGAGGACATGGCCACGTAGATGGCACCGCTGCAGCGCTCCAGAATCGGCGTCAAGGCCGCCAGCAGGAAATCGTAGAAGCCATCCCCCAGGTTGTCGTTCAGGATCGCGCGATCCTTACCGCGCATCTTGTCGCGGGCAGAGTTGGCGTAGTTCACGTTGTACGGCGGGTCGGTGAAGACCATGTCCGCCACCGCGCCTTGCATCAGGTGGTCGTAGCTCTCGGCCACGGTCGAGTCGCCGCACAGCAGCCGGTGCTGGCCCATGATCCAGACATCGCCCGGACGCGAGATGGGTGTCTCGCTGACTTCGGGCACCGCATCCTTATCGGTCTCGCCCTCGTTGTCCGGCTCGTCGCCCGCGATCAGTTCGGCCAGTGCGTCGGCGTCAAAGCCGGTGATGTCCAGATCGAAGCCTTCGAGCTGCAAGGCTTCCAGTTCGATCCTCAGCATCGCGTCGTCCCAACCCGCGTTTTCGGCGATGCGGTTGTCCGCAATGACCAGGGCCCGGCGCTGCGTCTGGCTCAGATGGTCGAGCACCACGACCGGTACCCGTTCCAGACCCAGCTTCTGGGCGGCGGCGAGACGACCGTGGCCAGCGACGATGATGCCGTCGCTACCCGCCAGGATCGGATTGGTGAATCCAAACTCCGCAATGCTGGCGGCGATCTGCGCCACCTGTTCCTCGGAATGGGTGCGCGCGTTGTGGGCGTAGGGCAGCAACTTGGCGGTCGGCCACTGTTCGATCTTGTCGGCCAGCCAGTTCATGCCATCACCTCGGCATCAGAGGTGGCGACGCGTTCGGCGGCGACCTGTTCGAACGATTGGCCTGTTGCCAGTAGCGTGACCGGCACACCGGGGTGGTTCTGCTGGAAGCGCTTGATGGCCACGTCCACGTACTCCGGCGCGATCTCCACGCTGCGGCAGATCCGACAGGTGCGCTCGGCCGCCAGCATCGTCGTGCCGCTGCCGCCGAACGGCTCGAACACGATGTCGCCCGCGTCCGTGTAGGCCTCGATCACGAACTCCGGCAGCGCCACCGGGAACACGGCCGGGTGGTCAATGTCCTGGCCGATCTTGCCCTTGTGGCGCATCACGCGGATCACCGAGTCGGGGATACGGGTGTCTTGCGTCGGCAGCCCCTTGTGCGTCCAGCCGCCCACCTCGCCATCCTTGCCGCGCATCGCGGTGGACGACCCGTCGGCGCGCAGGTGGGATTCCTGGCCTGCGTGCTTGCAGGGGACGATCTTGTTCGGCTTACGGCTCTCCCGGTTGAAGTGAAAGACGAACTCGAAGCTCGGCGCGAAGCGGCCTGCCCAGTCGCCGGGCATCCCCGGCCCCTGATCCCAGACGTACCACGCAAAGCGCCGCCAGCCCTGCTGGCGCATCCAACCCAGCCAAGCGTCCCAGTACGGGATCACTTCGTTATCGCGGTGGATGAGGCCCAGGTTGACCAGCACCTGACCGTCGCCTGCCATCGGCAGGTGCGCGAACACGCCGCGCATCAGGCCGTCCCAGTCGGCGATGCCGCCAGAGGTGTAGTCGCGCTGGTTGCCGTAGGGCGGCGATGTAAAGCACAGCCGCGCGGCATCGCCTTGCATCAGCGCAGCGACCACGTCCCGGTCGGTGGCGTCACCACAGATCAGGCGGTGCGGGCCAATCGCCCAGACATCGCCGGGGCGGGATACCGCCATGACGGGTACTTCCGGCACGTCGTCGGCCGCGTCAGACTCGTCGGCTTCAGACTCTGATTCATCATCCGCGACGGCCACCGCGCCGGTGAGCAGTGCCTCGATCTCGGCTTCCTCGAAGCCGGTCAGAGCGAGGTCGTATCCCGCGTCGGACAACTCGGCCAGCTCCAAGGCCAGCATCTCTTCGTCCCAGCCTGCATCCAGTGCCAGTCGGTTGTCGGCAATCACCAGTGCCCGCTTTTGCGCGACGGTCAGGTGGGCCAGTTCGATCACCGGCACCTGATCCAGGCCGAGCTTGCGCGCAGCGGCCAAACGCCCGTGCCCGGCGATGATGCCGTTGTCGCCGTCGACCAGGATCGGATTCGTCCAGCCGTACTCGACGATGCTGGCCGCGATCTTGGCGATCTGGCTTTCGGCGTGCGTGCGCGGATTGCGGGCGTAGGGAATCAGCGCCTCGACCTTGCGGTACTCGACGTTGAGCGTGTTCAAAGTGGGAATCCCAAAAGCAAAACCCGCCGAGCGTTGCAGCCGGGCGGGTTGGTTGAATGAAGATTCTGGTGGGGTGGTAACTGCGCCTGGGGGTGGTAACCGGAGCCGGTAACCTGGCCGACTGGTAACCTTGTCCGCGCCCTGACGCTAAAAAAGCGTCGCGCTCGCGCCCCCCGCATGGGTTATTCCGCAGGAAGGGCCCATTTCGCCTCGGGAGCGTGGCTTCGAAGCGACTGTGGCTTCTTCGTCACTGATCCCGAGCATGGACTGAATACTACGCTCGGGAGCCGGTTTTTGTTGCACGCTCAAAAACCGCTGATGCCCGCCGATGCACTCGCATTGCAGACCACGCGCGCCAAATCACGCCAAATCACTACGCGACGACAACGCCATTGAGCTGGTCGGCGACCGTCTGCAAGGCGCGCTGCCAGCGCCGCCATGCCGTCGTGCGGTCGCAGGCGAAGCGGATGGTGATGTCGCGCCAGCCATACCGCTTGGCGCGCATCCACACCAGATGCCGTTGCTCGACCTCCAGCCACTGCACCCACTTCATCGTCTCCAGCATCCGGTCGATGGCGTCCGGGGTCGGAGGAAACGGTCGGTAGACGTGCTCGTCGGCGGCAAAGGCTTCCCACTCCTTGCGCACGATGATCGGCCACGTATTGAAGTAGCCCTGCACCCGCACAGGCGGCAGGCGTCGTCCAGTGCTTGCCGCCTCCTCGAAGCGCGCGGCCACGTCGTCAATCGTCCACGGGGTTCGACGGTCAGCCATGCCGTGTCCCTCCGTAGAGCCGTTCGCCGATCCGGCGGATGAACTCGCGCTCGATGAAGTCGAGGCGTTCGTCGGCAGCGTTGACGACGAGGATGTGCTGGTCGCGCCAGCCGCGCTGCTTCATCGCTTCGAGGTCGGTGGTCTCGGGCTGGACGCGCGCCAGCGGGCAGCGATAGGTGGGCGTGGGAATCTTCATCTCACACCTCCCGTTCCAGATCGTGCTGCGTGATGGCCCAGTGCAGCAGCGCCAGCGCGTCGGCCTCGTTGTCGTCGGACGGCGAATGGCCGCGTGCGGTGACAGAGGCGATCACCTCGTCCTTGCCCGCGTTGCCTTTGCCCGTCGCGTGCTTCTTGATCGTGCCGACCGGCACGCCCTGATACGGGATCTGGTGGTGCTCGCACCACGCGGTGAGCGTGGCGAGGAAGCCGCCGTAGACGTGCGCCGCGTCGGTCGAGACGTGGCGACGAACTTCCTCGAAGTGCAGCGCATCGATGCCGCTGGTCACGGCCTTCAGTTCCGTGAGCCACCGCTTGAAGCGCAGGAAGCGCATGCCGCCGCCTTCGAAGCGTTGCGAGCGGAAGCTCTCAGAGCCGCTGGTGATGTGGCCGTCGCTGCCACGCAGCGCCCAGCCGGTGGTAGTGCCCAAGTCGAGGGCGAGGATGGTGGTGGTCATGGTTGCGTTCCTCGTTCGGTGAGGACTGACGCATCCGACACGCGGTATCGAAACCCCTATGAGGCGTGCGCACGCGCCCGCGCGGGGGAAGTTACGACGTAGTGCGTCAAATGCGTCAGTCGGATGCATCGGCATGGCGGTCAGTTGTCGGCGTATGGGGTGTAAGCGGGCTTGGGCGGGTTCTTGAGGCCGATGCCACGGAAGCCGCGAACGCCCGCCGTGTTGCGCCACTTCTCGACGCCACGGGTGATGAGCAGGTCGGAAAACCGACGCTGCGAGCCGATGAACTCGCCTGCGGAGTCGGCCCACTGCTTCCAGTCGTTGAACAGTTCGGCGGTCAACGATTTCGCGTTGGCGTCGCGCACGCAGCGTTCGTCGAGCCAACGGCCCAGCGCGTCCTCGGCCTCGAAATACTCCTCGGTCGCTTCGAGCACCTGCTGCGGCGGATCGAGCCGACCCAGACGCTGCCAGTCGAGACAGCCCTGGACCGCCCACGCCAAGATGCCGTCCCGCTCGGCCAAGAGCTTCTGCTGGAGATGCTTGTCGCGGCGTTCGGGCGGCACGGTGATCGTGAACGGGATCAGGTGCAGACGCCGCTTCATCGCTTCGTCGATGTTGCGGATGGCGGGCTTGTGGTTGCCCGCGACGAACAGCTTGAACTGCGGGAAGAACTCGAAGAAGTCCTGCCGCATGAAGCGCGCGGAGATCTTGTCGCCGCCCGTGAGGTTCTTGATCTTCGACTCGGCCCAGCGCCGCCCTTGCTCGGTTTCGATGGCGGCGACGAACCGTGCGCCGCGCAGACCCGCCATGTCGGTCGGATGCCGGTCGGTGCGCGTCTCCATGAACGTGTCCATCGGCGCGTTGGCCGCATAGTCGCCCAAGATCGTCGCCAGCGTGTTGACGAACACCGACTTGCCGTTCGCGCCCGTGCCGTAGAGGAAAAACAGCGCGTGCTCTTGCGTCGAGCCGGTGAGCGCGTAGCCGGTCATGCGTTGCAGGTAGGCTTGTAGCTCGGCATCGCCGCCCGTGACCTCGGCGAGGAACTGCCTCCAGATCGGGCAGTCGCCGCCCGGTGTGGCCGTGGTGATCTTGGTCATCCGGTCGGCGCGGTCGTGCGGACGCTGCCTGCCGGTCTTGAGATCGACCACGCCGCCGGGCGTGTTGAGCAGCCACGGATCGGCGTCCCATTCGGCGGTCGTGGCCGCGTGCCTGCGATCCGCGCGCGCCAGCCGCTCGACGCCGCCGACCGTGCCGGAGGTGGCGAGCTTGGCGGCGATCTTCGGGTTGTCGGCGTGGACGGCGGCGTGACGGCAGACGCTGCGGATTAGGTCGGTGGCTGCCAGCGTGTCCTCGGTGCGCCAGCGGTGGCCGTCCCACACCAGCCAGCGTCCCCACGCGGCGACGTAGCGCCAGTCGCGGTGGTAGCGCCGGGTGAAGGCCAGTGCCAGCGCATCTTCGGTGCCCCACACCGATTCGTCGCTGCTGACGACTGGCTCGGCATCGTCGGCGACGTCGTGCATCTGAAGACGCGGGCCGTGCGTGAGGAAGGCCGCGACATCGAAGCCCTCGGCCACGGCGTCCGCCGCGTCCCAGCCATCCCCCGCTTCTTCAGGCGGGTACATGATGTGGCAGGTCTTCGCGCCCGCCGACAGGATGGCCTGCGCCGCCTGCGTCGCGTACTCCCAGCCCGGCTTGTCGCGGTCGGGCCAGACCAGCACGGCCTTGCCCGCCAGCGGCGACCAGTCGGTTTTCTCGACCGGCGCGTTCGCGCCGTGCATCGCGGTCGTGGCGACGATGCCAGCATCGATCAGTGCCTGAGCGCATTTCTCGCCTTCGACCAGCACCACCTGCGCGGCGCTGGCCATGCCCAGCTGGTTGTAGAGCGGACGCGGATCGGGCGGAGCCATCTTGCGACGGCGCGCATCCCACGGACGGAACTCCTTCTTGCGGCCGGGTGGGTCGTAGCGGTAGACGACCGCGATCAGCTTGCCGGAGGCGTCGAGGTAGTCCCACTTCGCGGTGGCCGGGCCGAGGTCGTCGACGGGCGCTTCCTTTTTCGTTTTGCGCGCCAGCGCCATCGGAGCACGTCCGAGGAGTTCGGTCGCCGCGTCGAGCGTGCGCGGGAAGCCGGCGTGGGCATCGATGCCGTGGTGGGCGGCGATCAGCGCGAAGATGTCACCGCCGTCGCCCGTGGCGCGATCCGTCCACAGGCCCGCCTTGTCGCCATCGAGCACGATCTCCAGACTGTCGCCCGGACTGCCAAGCACGTCGCCGGAGAGGAACTTGCCGCCGCGCTTTCGGCCTGCCGGAAACAGCGCGGCCAGCACCGATTCCAGCCGCGCCAGCAGTTCGGCGCGGATCGCTTCGCGTTCGGCGCCGAGGTCACGAGGAACAGCGGTGTGCGTGTCGTTGAAATCAAGCATCCACAGCCTCCTCGTCGGAGGGCTGCTGCGCGACGATCCACGCTTCCAGTTCGTTGGGCTTGAAGCGAACGAGCTTGCCGACGCGGTAGTGCGGAATGCGGCGCTGCTGGCGCTCCTTGGCTTGGGAGAGCCAGTAGGTCGGCAGGTTGAACATCAGCGCCGCTTGGCGCGCGTCGATGAATTGCTCGCCCAGCACCTGGTTCAAAGGGGTGTGGTTCATGTCGGCCTCCAGCAGCGGTCTTGCCACGCGCACATGCGGCACTCGAAATGGGTGGCGTCGTTGAAGTTGCGCGGCAGCAGCTCACCGGCTTCGGCCGCGGAGATGACCTTGACCGCGCGGTCGGTCATGCGCTGCGCCAGCGACGAATCGAAGTCAACCAGCTCGACGTAGATGTCCATCGTGTCGGCATTGATCGCGGTGAACAGCGCCGGGTGCTCGTGCAGTTGCAGGTGCGCCTGATACAGCGCGACCTGCGCCGCATACACCGGCTTGGCGACCACGAGGCCTTTGGCTTCCAGCTCGCGCCACGCCTTCGCGCCGAGGCATTTGTTCTCCCACAGCGCGGGATAGCGGAAGCCCTCCGGCCCGTCGACGAGTACGCCATCGACGTGACCGCGCAGCCGACCGTGCGCGTCGGAGAAACCGAACTGGCCGCCGTCGGGTCTCTGCGTGCGTAGGTCGAAACCCGCGCCGCGCAGCCACGCCACCATGCAGTCCTCCATGACGTGGCCGCGCTCGAAGATGCGCAGCATCCGACCACCCGTGTCGCGCCCGTGATCCACGGGAGCCTTGGCATATTCGAACTGCAAGGCGCGCTCGCACTCGATGCCCAGACGCGATGCGCCGAGGTAGTCACGCGCGGGTTGTTGCTCGCGCATGCGCTGCATCCCGATGTCGATCAGTGCCGTGATCTGGCCGGAGACGCTGGCCGAGGAATTGAAGTCCATCATGGCTTCTTCCCCTTTGGCTCGTCCCAGAACGCCTTGTCCTCCAGATCGGAGAAGCCGAACGGATCGGGCGTCGGCTCCATGCCGCGCACAGGCGGGTACTTGGTCACCTCGTGGTGCTCGACCATCGCCTCCGTGTAGCAGGTGACGATGGCGTCGATGACGCGCAGCGCCTCGGCTTCGGCGTAGTCGCCCAGCGGTTTGCCGAAACCAATCTCGCCCGCTGCCTCGCCGAAGGCCTTCAGGCATTTGCGCATCGCGCCCAGCTCGACATCAGACGGATCGATCATGGCGACCTCCGTCTTGGGCGTGCGCCCTTCCTGCACGCGCGTCCAGTTGCCATAGAGCGCGTGAAAGGCGTCCTGACAGCGGCGTGAGCAGAACACCCAGTCCATCACGTAGCGGCGCGGATCGGCGGTCTGGAACCGGCCATCCGTGTGGCCGTAGCCGCGCGCCTGTCGTTTGCAGACCCAGCATTTCATTCGCCTCCCTCACTGCGCCCACGCGGGCTTGCCGGTCACCGGAGCGCGCTGTGGCGCGGCGGATGTGGCAGTGGCGTAGGACGAAGGCGCGGCCTGTGCCGGAGCGCCGGAGTTACCACCGCCGGTCTTGGTCTTGGGCGGCACGCCCATGAACTTGGCGTAGTCGGGATGGTCGGGTTCGACCGCGAGCTTCACGACGTTGCGATCACCACCCTTGGCATCCTTCTCGACGTCCACGCGGGCGAGGAACTCGATGCCATCCAGTTCATGGAAGCCCTGAATGCGGCGTGCGGCAGAGGCTTGCGGGCTGTTGTCTTGCGGGTGGACGTTGCGGGCACTGTTGAGCGCAGCGCGGATAAACGTGCGCCCCATCTGGCCCCAGGTTGCCCCCTTTGGTGAGTACAGGCCGATGTTCGACCACATCTTGCGTTTGGCGTGGTTGCCTGCAGTCACCACGAATTCGGCGGCGAGATAGACCGACCCGGTGTCAAAGGACTGGGTGGCGTAGCCGCCCGTCCAGTTCTGCGACGGGTCGTCGTGACCACCGGGCTTGATGGTCATGCGCACCGGGACGATGGTGCCCTTGGGGATGAGGTCGAAGCCTTGCTGCTGTTCGGCGTCGTTGAAGTCGTTCCAGTTCTGCGTGGTCATGGCGATTACTCTTGAGATTCGTGGGATTGGGGAATGGCGGCGCTGGCGGGCACGGGCGTGCCTGCGCACTTGGCGATCAGTGCGTTCAAGTCCGGCGGTTCGAGCAGGTCGAGGCGACCGCTGCGGTCTTTGGCCGGGAAGCCGTAGGGATTGAGGGTGTGGGTGACGAAGGCGCGGAAGCTGCTGTCGCTGCCATCCGGGTTCTGGGCCTTGATCTCGGCCAGCGTCACGACCTCATCGACGATGCCAGGCAGTTCGAGGCTGGTCTTGCTGCCTTCGATCTGCGGCACGAACACCTTGCGGTTGTAGTCGTCGAGCCGTTCGTCGAGGATGGCGACGAACACCACGTTCTTGCCGCGCGCGTGTTGCAGGTGCGTCAAGGCGCTGACCATCTCCTGGCCGAGCAGACCGTAAGCGCCACGCATGTCGGGCTTGCCGGTGCGGTCGCTGACCGCGCCCGGCTGCGTCTTGCACCACGCGAAGCACTGGCGCGAGAGCTGTGTGATCGAGTCGAGGAAGAAGGTGTGGTAGCGGTCGAGCTGCGCCGGGTCGCCGAACTTTTCGATGACGTGGTCGTAGTGCGCTTGCGAGAACGCGGACTCCGGCGGCAGCGACTTGTCGGGCCCGGCAAGGAACACGAAGAAGTCGCGCGATTCCGGCCACGACGCCGGGCGGATGGTGTCGCCCGGCCAGTCGGCCACGGCCAGGTCGCCCGCCTCAATGTCGAGGAACAGCGTGGTCTTCGGGTCGAGGTCTTTGAGCCGGGTGGTCTTGCCGATGCCGGACTTGCCGAGCATCAGGAGCTTCACGCCCTTGCGCTCGGCCATCCGCTGCTGCGCGGAGATGATGGGGAGGCTCATCACGCCACCTCCTTCAGCTCGTCGGCGACGGCCGGATTCCAGAGAATCTGGTAGCCGCTGTGGCCGTTGCGCGAGTACGGCATGGCCTCGGCCCACGCTTCACCGGCTTCGGTCAGTTCCCATTCGTCGCGGTCGTTGCGGAACTGGAAACCGCCCGCCGCCAGCAAATGGTTCGTCGCCTTCGCCGAGCGGTTCAGAAGCTTGCCGAGCTGGGTGGCGTTGAGCGAACAGATCGGCTCGTTGGCGGCGGGCAGCGTGCGGCGCAGCGTCTCGACGGCGAGGCCCGTGTTCTCGTGGATGCAGGTCAGCGTCGCCGCCATCGCAATGCCGGACTTGACGCCCGGCACCTTCGCCACCGCCTCGCCCATCAGCAGGATGGCGCTCACGCGGTCGTGGGTCGGCGCGGGCAAGGCCGCCAGCGTGCCGGGGACGGCATACGCGCCGGTCTTGCGGATCGCGGGCAGCACCTCGCCGGTCACCCAACGCTTGAAGCGTTTCGCGGCGTCCTTCGTGCTGCCGAGAATCAGGGCGTAGAGGCCCGATTCGTTGACGTGGTTCTGGCGCTGGCGACCACCTGCCGTAAGGGTCTCCAATTTCTGGAGATCCTCTGCATCGACATGGGACTTGACCGCCTGAGACGGGTTGCCCATCTCCAGCGCGTCGCAGACGTCGCTGGCGTTGAACCACGGCAGGCCCGCATCATCGATCTGTACGCGCACGGCGCGCGCCTCGAACTGGAAGGGAATGATCGCGCTCATCATCAGCCCTCCCAAGCGACGTCGGCGATGCGGTCGGCACCGCGCGCTGCACGCTTGCGTGCTTCGGCGTGGAGGTCTTCCAGCGCGTTGCGGCGACGGCTCAGAGCCAAGGCTTCTGCGTTAGCGGTCTGGATGGCAAAGGCCAGTTCGTCCACGGTGGCCGCTTCGAGCGCGACGGCGATCAAGTTGCCGTCGGCGTTGCGGTAGTGGATTTCCGTGGGCAGGGAATCGCCGTAGATGGACGGCAGCTGCTTGCGCAGCAAAGCGATGAGGCTGGTGCTCATGATCAGTGCTCCGAATCGAGAGAAAGGGTGAAAGACGGCTTGCCCGGCTCGACCGTGCGAGCGGCGGCGAACTTCTGCTGGAGCGACGGCGGCCAGTTGGTGAAGCGCGATTCGGAAACCGCCAGCTTCACGTCGATGAAGTGCTCGACCTTGTCGCCGGAGGCCACGATGTGGGCGGCGATGTCGCCCAGCTTCTTCTGATCCCAACTGACCTTCTTGGGCAGCTCGAACTTGATGCGCAGCGGGCCGTCGTCGATGTGCGCGGTGCCGAAGTCGCGGCCCGAATCGCGCAAGGTGGCGCGGGCCTGTTCGCCGTAGGCGGCGTCGAGCGCGGCATCGAACTTGGTGCGCGCCTTCTTCAGCCAGCTGAGGGCTTCGTCGAGGTTCTTGTCGATCTCGGCCTTCTGCGCGGCAGGCAGTGCTGCCAACTGGCTGACGGACATCGCGGCGATGTCGGCGGGAAAGAGGGTGATGTCGTTCATGGCATCGCTCCTCAAACCGCGGCGCGTTCGGACGTCGAGTCGTGCAGCGCGTCGCGCTCGAACTCGATGACCGCGTCCACGGGATAACCGACGCGCTTGGACAGCTTCAGGTAGCGCGGGCCACGACCTTCGCTGCGCCAGCGTTGCAGCGTCTTGGGGCTGACGCCCCACCGCTGGGCCAGTTCGTTTTCGTTCAGCACCCGGCGGTCGCCGGGTGAAAGGCTGTTGACCGCCTGAGAATTCGTCGTTGAGGGCGACCGGGGGAAACTGCTTGCTGATGTCTGCATGGAACGCTCCTGTTGCGTTGTTGAGGAACAGGTGTCATTCCAAATTTCGGGTGGCGAACCTTGAAGGGACGCAATGGCGAACCACGCGGAAACTTCGGGTTCGCCAATCCGCCCGCGCCAACGAAAACGGCGAGCACATGGCTCGCCGTCGTCAGCGGAAATCGGGGATGGGCTTCAGGCGTCGGTGAAGCCCAGCAGCCGACGCTGCTCGCCCCAGTCGCGGGGCAGCAGGTCTTGGCGGCCGCGCAGCGTGTGCAGGTTCAGATACCGGGGTTGGCGGCCCTCGAAGATCGCCTCGACGATGTCCGGAGCCAGCATGGTCATGCGCAGCACCTCGGCCGCCCAGCCTGTCTCCACTTTCAGCGCACGCGCCAGATCTGCGGTCGTCGGATAGACGCCTTCGTCGATCAGCCGCTTCCAGTAGAAGGCCTTGCCCAGCGTCTTGATCATCGGCGCGTCGAAGCCGCCCGTCGCACCAGTGGCGTCGGACGCGGGCGGGATCAGCAGTTTGCGGTTCTGGCGGTGCTTGATCGTCAACGGCACCAGCGTGACCCGCTGACCGCCGCTGACGTAGCTGCGGGCATCGGTACCGACCTCGATGTGGACGGCGCGCTTGCGCGGGTTCGCCGTGGTGTTCATGCCAGCGCCTCTTCGGTCTGCGCGCGGGCTTCCTCGACAAGCGGGTGCGCGCCGATGTCGGCACCGAAGCCGATCCAGCCGTCCTCGCGCCAGACGATGTCCAGCCCATGCCCGTGCAACTGTACCCGTTCGATCAGCAGCCGCGTGATGCGTTGCTGTTCGGCGGGGAACAACTGCGCCCACACGTCGCCAATGCGCTGCATGGCCACGACCACCTGCGCTTCGTCGAGCTTGCTACCTGCCGGATGCTGCTGGCAGGATCGCCACACCGCGATCAGCATCTGCGGCGCGGAGAGCGCCGCGTGGATTTGTGCCAGCACCGCGTTCTCGATTTCGGCGGCGGGCAGATGGCCGACGTCCGGCCGATCCGGAGTATGGGGCGATAGGCTCGCGCCCGCGTTGCGTCGCTTGTGCAGGTAGGGAACGTAGTAGCGGTACTGCCGCCCGTTCTTCTTCTTGACGAAGGAGTGCAGCATGCGCTGGCCATCGGGCGCGAACAGCAGGCCAGCCAGCAGCGCCGGATGCTTGGCGGCGTGTTCGCGCGGAGCCTGCTTGCGCCGTTCGATGAAGGCGTGCGCCGCATCCCACAGCGCCGGGGTGGCGATGGCTTCGTGTTGGCCCTCGTACCACTGACCGTTGTTGGAGATTTCACCGAGGTAGATGCGGTTGCGCAGCATCGTGAACAGGTACTGCTGGTCGATGGTGCGCCCCGGTCGCTGCCGTCCGGTTTGCGTCACCCACGCCTTGGTGGTGTGGCCTTCGATGTCCAGTTCGCGCACCAGTCGCGCCGCCGAGCCATGCTCGCCGTAGCGCCGGAAGATGTCGCGCACCAGCGCCGCCTCGCGTTCGTTGACGATGAGCTTGCGCTCGACGACGTCGTAGCCCAAGGGCGGAACGCCGCCCATCCACATGCCCTTGGCCTTGCTCGCCGCGATCTTGTCGCGGATGCGCTCGCCCGTGACTTCGCGCTCGAACTGCGCGAAGGACAGCAGGATGTTCAGCGTCAGCCGCCCCATCGAGGTCGTGGTGTTGAACTGCTGCGTGACCGAGACGAAGGACACGCCGTTGCGGTCGAACACCTCGACCAGCTTGGCGAAGTCCGGCAGGCTGCGCGTCAGGCGGTCGATCTTGTAGACGACCACGGTGTCGATCTTCCCGGCCTCGATGTCGGCCATCAGGCGGCGCAGCGCCGGGCGCTCCATGTTGCCGCCGGAGTAGCCACCGTCGTCGTAGCCGTCGCCGACGGTGATCCAGCCCTCGTGCCGCTGGCTGGCAATGAAGGCCAAGCCTGCATCCCGCTGTGCCTCGAGGCTGTTGTATTCCTGATCAAGCCCTTCGTCAGTGGACTTGCGTGTGTAGACCGCGCAACGCTTCTTCGGCGTGACCGTCGGCAGGGAATGAGCGCGCGGGGAACTCATGCCGCCACCTTCTTGGCAGCGGGTGTCTTCAGGCCGAAGAACACCGGGCCCGACCAGTGGCTGCCGGTGATGCGGCCCGCAATCGCGGACAGGCTCTTGAAGCGTTGCCCCTGATACTCGAAGTCGCCCGTGCCGCGCACCAGCACGCGATGCTCTACGTCGTCGTAGGTGCGCGTGAGGATGGTGCCGGGCAGCAGCCGTTGGGCGTCGCTTCGCAGCGACTTGGGAAGGATGCCGGTTTCGCCGACCTCTTCGAGCTTCTTGCGCAGAGAGGGTTTCAGGCCGCCGAAGGCGCGTTCCTGAATCCTGTAGGCCAGTCTGCTCTCCAGCCAGCCGCGATGGTGGTGGCCGGGCCGTTCATCGAAATGCTCGTCCCACAGTGCCCAGAGATCGCCCATCGACAGATGGGGGATTCCGGCGACCTGGGCGGCGACCGTGGTGGCGGGTGGTGGTGCGTGTGCCGTCATGGGCGAACTCCGTAGTGGTGATCGGGGTTCGCATTCACGCGCTGTTGGCCGGGGAAGCCAAGGCGAACGCGCTCGCTGTTTTCGAGGGTGTGGCTGGCCGGACGCACGCGCAGGCGCAGCAGTGCTGCGGCCAGCAGGTCGGCGATTTCCTGCTGCGGGTGCCGGGGCCGGTCAGACGGCGGGGAAATGGAAAAGGGTTCGAGTTCGGACATGGCAGGCGTTTCGATGGAAAACGCTGCTCATGCTATGAACCGAAGGCACTTCGCGTAACGTGATTTAGCGGGCGTGCGCGGGAATTTCGACTCATCCGCCTATGCTCATGGCTTCAGTACGAAACCTGCGTTGGATGGGGAACAATCTGGAAGGGCGAGGTCGTTCGACACCGGCTTGGAAAAGATAGCGCGCCAAGCGTCCTTCAGGAGTTCCTTGATGGTGGTGCTTCGAGATTTCGGCGTGACTCGTGACCGGACAGTTTTCCAAGTGGCCTCGGACATTTGAATTCCTGCATTGAAACTTCCCTGTCCCTGCTTGCCGACGAACAACGGCCACATATAGTGCAGCAGAAATCCCGGCACCCACGGATAGTCTCGGAATCCAGCATGCAGGTAGTGATTGCTCCAGCGGTAGATCTTCCAGACATCGTGGATGTCGACAGCGAAGGAGATGTCCTTTTCGCTCGGAGAGATCGCCTCGAAGATGGTGCTCATGTCGATGGGCACTACGTTCTCCGGTTTTGATTCGCTGACGAATCCCCAAATCATGAATGCTTCTCGGAGCCTCAATTCAATAGCCGTTCGCAGGACGGCGATTGATACCCAAGGCGCGCGATCTGCGAATGCCAAGCCGGAATACGCCCCGTAGATCGCTTGGCGGGAAGCCTGGATGACCTCGAAGGACGTATCGAAGGTGCGCCTCCATGCGCCGTAGTACCCCGGCACACCCGCGACACCTGTGCCCGCTTGTTCGAGCAGGATGCGTGCGTACCGCAGCATTTCATGAAGGGCACGATGCAAAGTGTGGATAGTCACATCGGGTGGTGGATTTTGCTGCTTTCCCCAATCTTGAATCGCAGTGCATAGGAGCCTCGCCTGTGCATCCAGCATGGTCAACTGTGCTTGGTAGTAATCCGGATCAGCAACTTTCGTCGCTCGATCTGCCAGCGTAAGCATGAGCCCGTGCCTGACTGCATTGGATTCGGTCATGGGCTTCAGAATCTGTTTCGTTGGCGCAGATTTCGCCTGTGGATGCTTTTGCCGTGGCGTCAGAACAGCACCGGATAGTTCCTCCCAAAGCCACGGAAGCGCCGTCGCCAGCGTCCAGCCCGCAAGGGATTGCATGTTCGCCGCTGTGGGCTCCTGCAATCGATCCAGTTCTGCCGAATACTGATTGGTATCCATCTTCAACGCACCGGCAACTGGCCATTCGAGACGAACTGATCGAAGCTGTCGAAGCTATCCTCGTCCTGCCACGACCGATCCCACGCACGCGGTTCGGCACTTTCGAGCAGGAGCAGCGTGAGGACGCGATCCCGCGTGGTGTAGCTGTGCTTGAACTCGCGCAGTTTCATGTGCTGTGCTTCTTCCGTGCACCAGATCGCAGCGGACATCTCCGTGCCGTCCCATTCCTGCGTGATGCTGGCATCGGCGGCCAGAGTGCCCAACGGCGGTTCCGCCGGATCGCCGTTGCGCCGGATGCGCGCCCGCGTTCTCCTCGCGCTGCCGCTACGCCACTCGTACTTCACGAAGCCGTTGTCCCAATAGACGAGGATCGCGCGCTCCGTCGTGAACTTGATGTAGCGGATGCACAGTGCCTCCAGCGAGACCTGAAAACGCTTGGCGATGTCTCCGAGGACGCGGAAGTCGATGCGCTGGCTGGAAATCCACGCGCGCAGCAGATCGCCGGGCATCAGCAGATTGCTGGCGAATTCATCCGCCTCCCGTTCGATGTCGCGGAGCGTGTCGATGCCGGTGTGGACGCTCTGCTTGTCGCAGTTGAAGCTCTGCTGCCGACTGCGATGCAGGATGAAGTGGCCCAGCTCGTGGGCGATGGTGAAGCGTTGACGTTCGGGACGCGATTTGCCGTTGTAGGCGATGCCCCACACCTCGTGGTCATTGGGGTCGCGCGCCAGCATGCCTTCGAAGGCATCGTCGTTGAACTGCACCGGCGGCCTGATCTCACGAACGCCGGTGCCGTAGGGAGTGGTCGGCAGCATCTGCCGGACGACTTCGAGATCGATGGCGTCGGGCATGCCCGTGCTGTACCACGCACGCAACCATTTCTGGACGGTGTTGGCGGCGATGGAACCAGTGAGGGCCTGCGCTGCGCTCAATCGTCAGTCCCCGTCTTTTTCCTTGCGGGAGAACATCATCTTGAGGACGTCCTGATAGTTCTTTTTCTCTTCCTCCGTCATCCCGGCGTACTCGCGGAAGAACGCCACGTCCTCGGGGCTGGCGTCGGGTGCCTGCTCCATGGGTGTGCCCATCACATCTTCCATCGTCACGCCCAGCACTTTGGCGATGGCCTGAATCCGCTCTGCGGACGGACGCTGCCCGTCCTTCATTTCCAGTTCCCAGATGTAGGCCTTGGTGCAGCCGACTGCGTCGGCGACCTGTTGCAGGGTCAGTTTCTTCGCCTCGCGCAAGCGCCGCAGGCGTGCTCCGAATGCCGAAGCCATCAATTTTCTCCCGTCAGGGGTAAATGTCGATCAAGCCAGCAAGTATAGCCACAAGATACCACGGAGTGTCACAAGTGCCCCATTGATTGACAAGCGGAAATGCGAGGGGCAGAATCACGATTGTATCTCGTAGCTTTACTTCTATGGGGTGCGCGTTCAGAAGCCCTGTCGCTGGCCCGTGCAGCCCGATCCCCCGGTCGCAGACCTCCGACGCCGATCCAGAAAGGACGAACAAGATGAAGAAAACCTTTGTCGACGTGATGCTCGAGCTGCCGGTGGATGCCACGCTGCGCGACTTCCTGACTGCACATGGCCTGCCCGTGCCGGACGGGTTCGCATGGGACGACACGCCGGAGACCACCCAGTTCTTGGTGGAAGCGGTCAAAGTCTGGCCAGATGCTGATGCCCGTGACCGCATGGCGGCCAACCTCATGACGGGTGTTCAGTTGGGGGATTTGGCAGGCAAGCAAGCCATGTTCGAGGCTGCCGTTGCTGATGCAGCAGCCTTGTCCGGGCTGGCCTTGTGCTCCAGCGACATCCACCGTTCGTTCTGGCTCTACGCCCATCACCCGACGCTGTTCGAACGCGCATGCGATCTCGATCACTGGGAGCACAACGGTTCGCAAGCCCAGCAGTATGACCTGGGCCTGAAGCGTCAGCCCATCGGTACCGATGCTGCGCTGGCCAATCTGCGCAACGTGATCTCGGCCTTCTACAAGCGTGAGCTGCAATGCGGTGACGGTAGCGTGGCGTATTTGGTCACACGGGCTCCGGGCATCCATTTGCTGATCGTCCATGTCAAGGATTCGGCCATGCTGCGGCTGGAATTCGAGGGTGTGACGCTGAAGCGCCGCATCGGCAACCCCAACATTCCGATGGCGCTGGAATACTCCGATGTCACTGGCGTGGTGCGCACGCTGGTACGTGGCGGCGCGAAGTACCAGCAGATGCTGATCGATGCCTTCGCCGAGCATGTGCTGGGCGTCAAAGCCCACGCCCAGCGGATCAAACCACCGACGCTGGATTTGTCGATGCTGCGCACTGGCTTCGACGTGCCGGATGCCTTCGAGGATGGCTTTTCGATGGTGCAGTTGAAGGCGCTGACCTTCCTCAGCCCGGATGGCGCGCTGAAGCTCGAATGCACCGCGATGCAGTCCAGCCAGCAACGCTCCGTGCATGAGCTGCTGAAGGAGAAGTTGAACGGCCCGCTGGAAGGCAACTGGACGGTGACGGCAGCGCAGGTCAATCTCTACTACCCGCCAGAGCCGGGCCGTACGCGCGCAAAGGTGGTCACCATCGAAGTGACCAGCAAGGGGAGGCTGAACCTGCACAAGTTCGACGCCAAGATGCAGGCGCAGTTGGAAGGCTATCTGGTCGCAGTGGGCATCTTGCAGAAGGGCCAGACCTTGAGCGCCCACGAAATGCCGCCGGAAACGGACGCGGTCGGCTCGACGCCGGTGATCGAGGACTGACTCGATGGCGGCGCACGACGCTTGGGCCTTGATCTGCCGCCTGTTCGCGGGCGGCACGCCCGTGCTGCGCGTCACGTTGTCGCCGCGCGAGGCGGCGGCACTGCCCGTCCTCGGCAAGGCAGTCAAGCCGACGGGGATGGATCAGTCCTTCGTGCTGTGTCCGCACTGCCAGCAGCATCGGGCGCAGGTGTGGGGCGATGGTCGTGGCGGACGGATGTGCCGTTGTTCGGACTGCGGGCCGGTTGCCGTCGAGGCGAACGACGGCGCGATGCTGGCCTTGGACGATGACTGGATGCGCCAGAAGATGCGCCTCGCGCTCGACATCGAAAGCCGAGACGGTATCGACGAACTGAGCGACGGCGTATGGCGATTGGGCGATGCACGGCGGTCGCCCGTCCTGCTGGCCCGCGATCTGACGCGCGTGCTCCACGAACCCGCGCTGCTGGATCGCGTGCGCGTGGCGGGCAGCGACATCCGGGTGATCACGCCGAGGCCGAGCACGACGCGCGGTTCGCCCTTCGGCGCGGGCGTCGAGTGGCTGGTGCTGGAGGAACGCTTCACGTTCTACGGCGGCGGGATCACGCTCCTCGGCACGACGTCGCCGTCCGTGACACCCGTGGCCGCCGATCCGGCCGCGCCGGTGAACGGGCCGTTCTCGGCTGACTTCAAGTGGGTCACGCTGCCGGATGGTGACGGCACGGCAATTCGATGCACCGACGGGCAGGCCAAGGTTTTCGGGGCGCTGTGGTCGTTCAAGGGCGAGGCCGTGACGGCAGACCGGATCATGCAGCGCGCAGGGTTGGACAGCGCCAAGCCGAGCGACCTGTTCAAGATCAAGACGAAGGACAAGGGTAAGCCGGAGCCTGCGGCGCAGCATGCGGCCTACGGTGCGCTCGTGGTCACGCAGCAACGCGCGGGGCTGTATGCGATGCCGTGTGCGGCAGCGGGACAGGAGGTCGCCATGACGTGATCACACCACCCGATGCGCCGAGGCTCGCGCGGACTTCAAGAGCCTGACCTTTGCAATTTTTGGAGTGTATGAAATGAGCGGAAAGAACCAATGGGTCGTACCCATCAACGGCGGTGATCAGTGGGGTGTGCGGGGAGAAGGCAACGACCGCCTCACCTCCATCCATGACACGCAGCAACAGGCGATCGACCGTGCGCGGGACATCGCCATCAACCAGCAGAGCGAGATGCTCATCCAAGGGCGGAACGGCCAGATCCGTGAGCGCAACAGCTACGGTGACGACCCGTTCCCGCCCAAGGGCTGACGTGGAGGCTGGCCTCGCGGGTTTGCCGTTGTGCTTTGCTCGTGCAAACCCGCGAGTCAACCATTCCCATCGGCACACGCGCAGGTGGTTGACGAACAACGCCGCCTGCGTGTGCCACGGCGAAGAAGTTGGCGCAGGTTTCGAGAGAAGATAGGGCGGAACAGGGGCGAACCGGGCGGATCAGGTCGCCCGTGCCCGGAGTGGCTGGCACACGCAGAATGGCCCGGAACCCCGCGTGGCGGGCAGATTCCACAAATAAAAACGCCCAACCGAGAACGGTTGGGCGCTGAATAGTGGTGGCCTGGGGCGGAATCGAACCACCGACACGCGGATTTTCAATCCGCTGCTCTACCAACTGAGCTACCGGGCCAGAGACTGCAAGTATAGCATGATTCTGACGACTTCAGCCACCGTTGCGTTTGCTGCGGGCCAGATCCACACCCAGTTGCTTGAGCTTGCGGTACAGGTGGGTCCGTTCCAGCCCTGTCTTCTCTGCCACGCGGGTCATGGAACCCGCTTCCTTGGCCAGGTGGTACTCGAAGTACGCTTTCTCGAATTCGTCGCGCGCCTGGCGCAAGGGGCCTTCCAGGTTGAAGGACTGCATCGACTGCGGCCCCAGGTCCAGCACCGGCTCCTGAAGCTTGCCGCCCGTCATCGCCACTTCGACCGTCAGGTCGGGCCCCGCGGCCGGCAGACTGGTGCCCGGCCTGACAGCCACCGACTGAAGCGATCGCGGCATGGGTTTGTTCAATCCCTGGTCCACCGCCTTGAGCAGCTTCTGCAGCGTGATGGGCTTTTCCAGAAAGGCGGTTGCGCCGATGCGGGTGGCTTCCACCGCGGTGTCGATGGTGGCGTGGCCGCTCATCATGATCACCGGCATGCTCAGCAGACCCGCACTGGCCCATTCCTTGAGCAGGGTCACGCCATCGGTGTCGGGCATCCAGATGTCCAGCAGCACCAGGTCGGGGCGCATCAGCTGACGCACGTGGCGGGCCTGTGCGGCATTCTCGGCCAGCTCCACCGAGTGACCTTCATCGTTGAGGATCTCGGAGAGCAAATCCCGGATGCCAAGCTCGTCGTCTACCACCAGTATGTTGGCCATACGCTGTCTGTTTCCCTCTGGAGTGATGCTGTAGTGTTGTCAATTCGCAACTGCGAATGATAACGACACTTGGGCGCCCACCACGCGCCCCTCGCTGATCCGGTTGCTGATGTCGACGCGCCCGCCGTGCTCGTCCATGATCTTCTTGACCACCGCCAGCCCCAGCCCGGTGCCTTTGGCCTTGCTGGTCACGTAGGGCTCGAATGCCCGCTTGAGCACGTTCTCGGCAAAGCCATGGCCCCGGTCGATGACCGTCAGGCGGACCCAGCGCCCCGATTCAGATCGGCGCGTGCGCACCAGCACCTCGGCATCGGCTTGCCCGGTCATGGCGTCCTGGGCGTTCTGCACCAGGTTGTGCAGCACCTGCCGGACCTGCTGGGCGTCGGCCAGTATGGGCGGACAGTCGTCCCCCAGCTCGACGCGCACCGGCACCTCGGCATGCTCGTAGAGACCCAGGATGTCTCGCAGCAGACCGTTGAGATCCAGGGGTGCCAGCTGCGCGGCAGGCAGCCGCGCGTAGTCACGGAACTCGTTGACCAGGCGCTTCATGGCATCGACCTGATCGACGATCGTGCGAACCGACTTGTCCAGCACCGCCTGCTCGGGCGGCGGCACCTTGCCCTGCAGCTTCATGGCCAGCCGCTCGGCCGAGAGCTGGATGGGGGTCAAGGGATTCTTGATCTCATGGGCCAGCCGGCGCGCCACCTCGCCCCAGGCCTTTGCACGCTGCGCCGACACCACTTCCGACACATCGTCGAAGACCAGCAGCCGGTCACCGTTGGGCAGCAGGGCGCCGCGGGCAATCAGCGTGATGCCCTGCTCGAAAGGCGTGTCGCCGCCGGCCTGCAGTTCGAAAGACTGCTGCCAATGGCCGCCATCGTGCGGCATTTCCTCTCCCAGGAAGCGTTCGAACTGCTGCATCACACCCGCGGTGAACGGTTCTACCCCAGGCAGATCCCCCAGCAGCAAGCCCACCTGCCGATCCATCGGCAGGTGCAGGATGCGCGCCGCGCCCGGGTTCACGCTGCGGATGAGACCGTCAGGCCCGAACACCACCACACCGGCCGTCAGGTTGTCCAGGATGGTCTGCAGGTTGTCACGGGCGGCATCCACCTGCTCCATGCTGTGCTGGACCGCAGTCCGGGCTTCGGACAGGTCCTGCGTCATGCGCGCAAAGGTACGCGTCAGACCCGCCAACTCGTCACGCGAGGCCATGGACTCCTTGGGCGAGAGATCGCCGGCCGCCACCTCCCGCATGCCTTCGGCCAGCACCAGCAGCGGACGGATGAGCTGGTTGCCCAGCAGCACCGCCAGCAGAATGGCGCCGAACACCGCCAGGAACAGCGACAGCGTCAGGGTGCCGATGTACATGCGGCGCAACCCCTCCCGTGCCAGCGCCCGCTCCTGGTACTCGCGGTTGGCCGCCTGCACCGCCAACGCATCGCTGACCAGCACGGGGGGCAACGGAACGGATACCTGCAGATACCGCAACTCCCCACCGAACCCGAAGCCCGAGGGTCCGACCAGCGCCAGCACCCGGATGCGCGACTGGCCCGCGGCCACCGCCGCTTCCATGGCGTTCTCGCTGCCCTCCTCCAGTCCCTCGATCTGTGCCACCACCCGCTCGCTGCGGGCCGCCCGTACCAACCCCGCCGAAGGTCTCTCCGGTCGCAAGGAGAAACGGGAGTCCCCCGCGCTGCCCAAGGCCTCACCGGACGCGCTCCACAGCACCAGATCGGTCGCACCCAGCCGCTGGCGGATACGCTCCAGCGCGATGCCGCCCGGCGCCTCGGCCTGACGGGCGAGCTCGTCGGCCGCCAGCCGGGTTTTGGCGCTGACATCCGCCGTCAGCGTATCCAGCACGGTGCGGCCCAGGTTCAGCCCCGCCGACAGCGCGGTCTCGACACGCACATCGAACCAGCTCTCGATCGAGCGCGACACGAACTGGTAGGAGACCGTATAGATCAGCAAACCCGGCACAAAGCCCACCACCGCAAAGATCACCGCCAGCTTGGCCAGCAGGCGGCTGCCGAACTTGCCCCGCCGCCAGCGACCGGCCAGCCGGACCAGCAACCAGACGATGACCGCCAGCAGCAGACCCGCCACCGCGAGGTTCACCACCGCCAGCCAGGTGAAGTTTTCCTCGTAGCGTGCCCGGTTGCCCGTGGCCAGCGTCAGCATGAACATCAGGACCAGCGCCACGCCCGTCATGAAAACGAGCCCGGCCACCAGCGCCCACCGGCGAGAGGTGGCCTGCTTGTGGGGAGACCGGCTGCGCGCGTCCATGGTGTGGAGGATCTGGCGCCCCGTCAGCGCAGGGCCGAGCCATTGGGCTCAGGGAATGCGGACGATTCGGAGGGAAGGTCGGTTGCAGTGGCGGCCACCGCTTTCATGGAGAGGCTGTGGCGCCACTCGATGGCCCAGTCGGCCTGGTTGACCAGTCCGATCTGGAACGGCCTGGGCAGCAGCGAGAGGTCCAGGCGAAAACTCAACTCGATGCGGTGGGCATCGTCGTCCTCGGGGTCTCCCGCCGGTGCCAGTCGCCAGCGCACCACGCGCATGATGGCTCTGAGGCTGTCGTCCAGGGACTCGAAATTCTGGTGCACCGCGTACTGCAGGTTCGCCCCGCTGCTGGCGGGCTCCGACGCCAGGCTCAGGCGCCAGCGTCGCGTCAGCGGCTGGTAGGCCAGCCGCATCGTCCGAACCACCGTCGACACCCGCTTGTCGGTCCAGTACCAGCGCTCCCGGTAGACATCGGCACGCCAGACGAAGTACAGGGGCACGCCGCGCAACAGGGCATCCTCGACCGAAGACGGGGGTTCGTCCATCACCAGCCGGGTGGTCAGGTAAATGCCGTCGGCGGTCCGCTGTAGCGACAGTTGCTCGGCCTCCAGTTCGCGCGCCTGCAGGGGAAACAGTCCCGCCAGCCACATCAGCAACACGGCCGGCAGCCATCCCAGGCATCGCCTGAGCAAGGAACCGCCCTCAGCCGATCTGCTTGTCAAACCGGGCGTAGAAGAAACCGTCATATCCACCCGGCACATTGTCGGCCATGTCGGCAGTCCCTCCGGTCAATCCAGGCAACAAATGCCCGGCCGAGGGCTGCCGGCAAGCGTCACTGTGGCGCGACAGAAACGCCGCCGCCTGCGCCTCACCCTCCTGCCGGAACACCGAGCAGGTGGCATACAGAAGGCGTCCCCCTGGCGCCAGCAAGGGCCAGAGGGCATCCAGCAGCTGTCGCTGAATCCCGGCCAGCTGCCCGATGTCGGCGTCACGACGAAGCCAGCGCACGTCGGGGTGGCGGCGGACGATGCCCGACGCTGAGCATGGGGCATCGAGCAGGATGGCGTCAAACGGGCGCCCGTCCCACCAGGCGGCGGTGTCGGAGGCATCCACCGCGCAGAGGTCGGCCGACAGACCCAGGCGTCGGAGGTTCTCGCCGATGCGCTCGCAGCGGACCGGATCCATGTCCAGGGCCAGAAGATCCAGATCGGCCATTTCCAGCAGGTGCGCCGTCTTGCCGCCTGGCGCGGCGCAGGCATCGAGGACCCGCCAGCGTCCGCCATCGGGGCGCCTGGGCGACATGCCAGCCAGCAGCAGGGGAGCGGCCAGTTGCGCTGCCGCATCCTGCACCGAGCAGGCGCCCTGCTCGAAGCCCGGCAGCCGGTGCACCGGCTGCGGCTGTTGCAGCACCAGACCGTCCTCGCCCACTGGCGTGGCCTCCATGCCCACGTCCCGCAACCGCTCCAGATAGGCACCCCGGCTCTGCCGCCGGCGATTCACCCTCAGGGTCATCGGTCCGGGTCGGTCATTGGCCTGCAGGATGGCCTGCCAGTGCGCCGGGTGATCGTGGCGCAGGCGCTGCACCCACCACACCGGGTGGTTCCACCGGACCTGTGGGTCTTCATCCAGACCGGCGGCCAGATCCTGTGCGTCGCGCCGCAGACGACGCAGGCAGGCATTGATGAACCCTGCCTGCCGCCGCGTGTCAGGGGACTTCTTGGCGGCTTCCACCGCCTGGTTCACCACGGTGTGGGCGCTGTAGCGCGGCGCATCAACGCCTCCCCCGTCGCCCGTCTCATCGGGCATCAAGGCCACCGCCGATGTCAGCAGGGCATCGGTGAGCGCATCGGGCTTGCGGGGCGCCAGGCGGCGGACCAACGCCTGTGCCCGTCCCCATCGTCGCAGCACGTGAAAGCTCAGGGCCTGGACGCCCGGGCGCAAGTCGGCCGGCACCGCGCCCAGGAGATCGGTGAGCGATTTCCCCTGGACAACGCCCTTCACGCAGCGTGCCACCTGAACGAGCTGCGCCGCCAGGTCGGGGCCCGTCAGGCCACCGCGGGGATGGCCGGCGGGTGTGCGGGTGTGTTCTGTGGGGTCCATCAACTCATCGTCCAGCCGGGTCCGCCGGCATCATCGGTTGCCGCCGTGCGGAACGCGCTCGGTGCACCCTGGTCCCGTTCCTTGGGCAGCGGCATGGCCGGCATGGCTCGTCCGTAGATGCGTCGCACGCGTTGCTCCAGGGTCGGGTGAGAGTCAAACCAGCCCGCCACCTTGCCGCTTTCACTGCCCACCAGCAGCATGTGCTGCACCATGGAGCCGATGCGGCGCCGCTCTGCACCTTCGCGCTGCTGCGTCATGATCTTGCGCAGCACGCCGCCGATGGCGTCTCGGCTGCGGGTCCACTGGACCGCCCGGGCATCGGCCAGATACTCGCGTTGTCGGGACACCGCGGCCTGCAGGGCATGCCCCGCTACCCATCCGAGCCACCCCGCCACCATCAGGCACAAGCCGAGCAAGGCCAGCACCATGCGCCGGTCGTGTTCGTCCGGCTCGAACAACTCATGACCCAGGCGGTACAACATCTCCAGACCAAACACCATGCCCACCAAGCGCATGTTGAGCCGGGTATCGCCTTCGCGGATGTGGCTCAGCTCATGGGCCACCAGACCTTGCAGTTCCTCCCGGGTGAGGTGTTCCAGGGCTCCCCGCGTCACCGCGACCACCGCATCCGCCTCGTCCCACCCGGTTGCCAGGGCATTGATAGAGGCGTCCCTGGCCAGCACCATGGTCGCGGGCGGCTTCATGCCCGAGGCAATCGCCATTTCATGGACGATGTTGCCAAAGCGCTGCTCGTCGATGTTGCCCGAAGGCTGCAATTCGCGCGCGCCGATCTGCCGCGCCAGTGCGACGCCGCCGCCCTGGGACAAGCGGGAGGCTTCCACCCACCACCCCCCGAGGACAAACAGCAGGGTCATCCCGGTATTCACTTCGAAGAAGTAGCGGGGTAGCGAAAATCCCCCAGGCTTCCAGAACGCCCAGGTCAGCCCCCAGCCCACCAGCAAGGCCAGGTTGACGGTGACTACCAGCAGCAGCACCGTCAGCGCGAACAGCCAGAGCAAGCGGCGCGTCTGGCCACGTGCATCACGCTGTGATTCAAAGATCAGCACCGATGGTTGCCCAGAACAACAGCCCGTCGGCTCAGAACGTGACCTTGACCGGCTGGCGCTCAGCCTCGCTGCTGGTGGACTGCAGCATGCTCAAGGGCTGAAAGCCGAACAGGCGCGCCACGATCAACGTCGGAAACTGCGCCGCGGCATCATTGAATTCGAGCACATGGTCGTTGTAGGCCTGTCGTGCGAACCCGATCCGGTTCTCGGTGCTGGAGAGCTCTTCGCTGAGCTCGCGCATGGTCTGATCGGCCTTGAGATCAGGATAGGCCTCCGCCACCGCGAACAGGCGCCCCAGGGCGCCACCGAGCACCTGCTCCGCGCCGACCAGCGCGCCGATCGCTCCGGCGTTGAGTGGCGCACCGGCGGCGGTCTGCTCGGCACTGCGGGCCTGGTTGCGGGCGGCAATGACCGCCTCCAGCGTCTGCGCTTCGTGGGCAAGGTACTTGCGCGCCACCTCGACCAGATTGGGGATCAGGTCATAGCGTCGCTTGAGCTGCACATCGATCTGCCCGAACGCATTGGCAATCGCATTCTTCAGGCGCACCAGCCGGTTGTAGGCCCCTACCGCCCAGAAAAGCACCAGCACCGCCAGCACCAGCAACACCCATGTGGTTGTCGACATTCCCGAACCTCCAGTCAAATTCTCGTTGTCTGCCTGCAGGACAGGCTCCGCCGCCCCTGTGATGCGGCGCAATCAATATACCGCAGGGGGTCGACGGCCCTGCAACCGATATCTGGCAAAAAAAAGCCCCCGGCCGGATGGCCAGGGGCTTGCCGCTCTCAGGCGGTGGCCGTCAGGCGGCGGTGACGATCATCAATCGGCCGAACCCTCGGCGCCCGAAGCCTCGGCGGCTTCGGCCTGGTCGGCAGCCAGCGACAGCGCGTCGGCCTCGGCGATGGCGCGACGCTCTTCGTCGTCCATCTTCTCCTTGACGCGGCGCGCATCGTGGTAGGCCATGCCCGTACCGGCCGGGATCAGACGACCGACGATGACGTTCTCCTTGAGGCCACGCAGTTCGTCCTTCTTGCCCATGATCGCCGCTTCGGTCAGCACGCGGGTCGTCTCCTGGAAGGAAGCGGCCGAGATGAACGAGTCGGTCGACAGCGACGCCTTGGTGATGCCCAGCAGCACGTTGCTGTACGTGGCGGGCACCTTGCCCTCCTTGCGCAGCTCGTCGTTGGTGTTGAGGATCTCCGAACGTTCAACCTGCTCGCCGGCGATGTAGGACGACTCGCCCGGGTTCTCGACCACGACACGGCGCAGCATCTGGCGAACGATCACCTCGATGTGCTTGTCGTTGATCTTCACACCCTGCAGTCGGTAGACGTCCTGCACCTCATCGACGATGTAGCGCGAGAGCTCCTCCATGCCCAGCAGACGCAGGATGTCCTGCGGATCGGCCGGACCGTCGACGATGCTCTCGCCCTTGTTGACCACCTGGCCTTCGTGCACCAGGATGTTCTTCTCCTTGGGAATGAGTTCGTCCCAGACCTTGCCTTCCGGATCGGTGATCTGCAGACGCACCTTGCCTTTGGTCTCCTTGCCGAAGGACACGGTACCGGTCATCTCGGCCAGCATGCCCTTGTCCTTGGGCGAACGGGCTTCGAACAGCTCGGCCACGCGGGGCAGACCGCCGGTGATGTCGCGGGTCTTCTGGCCTTCGACCGGAATGCGCGCCAGCACCTCGCCGGGGCCCACGTCCTGACCGTCACGCACCTGGATCAGGGCGCCGACCTGGAAGCCGATCGTCACCGAGTGGTCGGTGCCGGGGATCTTGACCTCATTGCCCTGGGCGTCGACCAGCTTGACCTGCGGACGAACCACCTTGGCGGCGCCGCGGCGCTTGGGGTCAATCACCACCAGGGTGGACAAGCCGGTGACATCGTCCACCTGCTTGGCCACGGTCAGGCCTTCTTCCACGTTCTCGAACTTCACCTGGCCGGCGAATTCCGTGATGATGGGTCGGGTCAGCGGATCCCAGTTGGCCAGGATCGTGCCCGCCTTGATCTGCTGGTCGGCCTTGACCGTCAGGGTCGCGCCGTAAGGCACCTTGTGGCGCTCGCGCTCACGGCCGTGCTCGTCCTGGATGATGATTTCGCCCGAACGCGCGATCACCACCAGCTCGCCCTTGGAGTTGGTCACATAGCGCATCGTGGCGTTGAAGCCGATGATGCCGTTGGACTTGGCTTCCACGCTGGAGGCCACCGCGGCACGCGAGGCGGCACCACCGATGTGGAACGTGCGCATCGTCAGCTGCGTGCCGGGTTCACCGATCGACTGTGCGGCAATCACGCCCACCGCTTCGCCGATGTTGACCAGGCCACCACGGCCGAGGTCGCGGCCATAGCACTTGGCGCAGATACCGTAGCGGGTCTCGCAGGTCAGGGCGGTGCGCACCTTGACCTCGTCCACGCCAGCCGCCTCCAGCTCGTCGAGCATGTCTTCGTCCAGCAGCACGCCGGCACCGATGATCACGTTGCGGGTCTCGGGGTGGATGACCTCCTCGGCGGTGGTGCGGCCCAGGATACGGTCGCGCAGCGACTCGATCACCTCACCGCCCTCGACGATCGCGCGCATCAGGGCACCGTTGGAGGTGCCGCAATCGTCCTGCGTCACCACCAGGTCCTGGGTCACGTCCACCAGACGGCGGGTCAGGTAACCGGAGTTGGCCGTCTTCAGCGCCGTGTCGGCCAGACCCTTTCGGGCGCCGTGCGTGGAGATGAAGTACTGCAACACGTTCAGACCTTCACGGAAGTTCGCCGTGATGGGGGTCTCGATGATGGAGCCGTCCGGCTTGGCCATCAGGCCGCGCATGCCGGCCAGCTGGCGGATCTGGGCTGCGGAACCGCGGGCACCCGAGTCGGCCATCATGTAGATGGAGTTGAACGACTCCTGGTCCACTTCCTTGCCGGAGGCGTCGATGGTCTTCTGCTTGGCCAGCTGGGCCATCATGACCTTGGAGATCTCGTCACCGGCCTTGCCCCAGATGTCCACCACCTTGTTGTAGCGCTCGCCGGCGGTCACCAGACCCGAGGCGTACTGCTGGGAGATTTCCTTGACCTCGGCTTCGGCGCGGGCGATCACCTCGGCCTTCTGCGGCGGCACCAGCATGTCGTCCACCGCGATGGAGATACCGGCACGGGTCGCCAGGCGGAAACCGTTCTGCAGCAGCTTGTCGGCGAAGACCACGGTCTCCTTCAGGCCGCATTTGCGGAACGACATGTTGATCAGCTTGGAGATTTCCTTCTTCTTCAGCGCCTTGTTCAGCACTTCGAAGGGCAGGCCCTTGGGCAGGATCTCCGACAGCAGGGCGCGACCCACGGTCGTGTCCACCAGCTTGGTGTTGGGCACGAACTCGCCGGAGGCCTTGTCCTTGAGCCATTCGGTCAGGCGCACGCTGATGCGGGCCGTGATCTCGACCGCACCGTTGTCCAGCGCGCGCTGGACTTCGGCCACGTCGGAGAACACCATGCCTTCGCCCTTGCCGTTGATCTTCTCGCGGGTCGTGTAGTACAGGCCCAGCACCACGTCCTGCGAGGGCACGATGGACGGCTCGCCGGACGCGGGGAAGAGCACGTTGTTGGAGGCCAGCATCAGGGTGCGGGCTTCCAGCTGGGCTTCCACCGACAGCGGCACGTGAACAGCCATCTGGTCACCGTCGAAGTCGGCGTTGAAGGCCGCGCAGACGAGCGGGTGCAGCTGGATGGCCTTGCCTTCGATCAGGATCGGCTCAAAGGCCTGGATACCCAGACGGTGCAGCGTGGGCGCCCGGTTGAGCAGAACCGGGTGCTCCTTGATGACCTCTTCCAGGATGTCCCAGACCACCGGGGTACCGGCTTCGACTTCCTTCTTCGCCGCCTTGATGGTGGTGGCGATGCCCATGGCTTCCAGGCGCGAGAAGATGAAGGGCTTGAACAGCTCCAGGGCCATCAGCTTGGGCAGGCCGCACTGGTGCAGCTTGAGGGTCGGGCCCACGGTGATCACGGAACGACCGGAGTAGTCGACGCGCTTGCCCAGCAGGTTCTGGCGGAAGCGACCCGACTTGCCCTTGATCATGTCGGCCAGAGACTTGAGCGCGCGCTTGTTGGCGCCCGTCATGGCCTTGCCGCGACGGCCGTTGTCCAGCAGGCTGTCCACAGCCTCCTGCAGCATGCGCTTCTCGTTGCGCGCGATGATTTCGGGCGCCTTGAGTTCGAGCAGGCGACGCAGACGGCTGTTGCGGTTGATGACGCGGCGGTACAGGTCGTTCAGGTCGGAGGTCGCAAAGCGGCCACCGTCCAGCGGCACCAGCGGACGCAGGTCAGGTGGAAGCACAGGCAGCACGTCCAGCACCATCCACTCGGGTTTGATGCCGGATTTCTTGAAGGCTTCCAGCACCTTCAGGCGCTTGGCGTTCTTCTTGATCTTCAGCTCGGAGCCGGTCAGGTCATTGCGCAGCTTCTCGATCTCGGTGTCGAGCTCGATCGACTGCAGCAGTTCCTTGATGCCCTCGGCGCCCATCTTGGCGATGAACTCGTCGCCGTATTCGCGGCGCTTGGCGTCATAGTCTTCCTCGGACATGATGCTGAACTTCTTCAGCGGCGTCATGCCGGGGTCGACCACGACATAGGCTTCGAAGTACAGCACGCGCTCGATGTCGCGCAGCGTCATGTCCAGCACCAGGCCCAGACGCGACGGCAGGGACTTCAGGAACCAGATGTGCGCGCAGGGGGCGGCCAGGTCGATGTGACCCATGCGCTCGCGGCGCACCTTGGTCTGCGTGACTTCCACGCCGCACTTCTCGCAGATCACACCGCGGTGCTTGAGGCGCTTGTACTTGCCGCACAGGCACTCGTAGTCCTTGATGGGACCGAAGATCTTGGCGCAGAACAGACCGTCGCGCTCGGGCTTGAACGTGCGGTAGTTGATGGTCTCGGGCTTCTTGACTTCACCGAAGGACCAGGAACGGATCTTTTCCGGCGACGCCAGACCGATGCGGATCGCATCGAAGTGCTCGTCGGGCGTGAACTGCTTGAACAGGTCGAGCAAGGATTTCATGTGTCAGTTTCCTTTTCTTCAGTGAATCACGAACGCTCGAGCTCGATATCGATACCGAGCGAACGGATTTCCTTGACCAGCACGTTGAACGACTCGGGCATGCCGGCGTCGATCGCGTGCTCGCCCTTGACGATGGACTCGTACACCTTGGTACGGCCCTGCACGTCGTCGGACTTGACGGTGAGCATTTCCTGCAGGATGTAGGAAGCACCATAGGCTTCCAGCGCCCACACTTCCATCTCACCGAAGCGCTGACCACCGAACTGGGCCTTGCCGCCCAGCGGCTGCTGCGTGACCAGCGAGTACGGACCGGTCGAGCGGGCGTGCATCTTGTCGTCCACCAGGTGGTGCAGCTTGAGGTAGTGCATGTAGCCGACGGTGGTGACGCGCTCGAATGCTTCACCGGTGCGGCCATCGTACAGCTGTGCCTGGGTGCGGGTGGCCGTCAGGCCCTTCGCCTTGGCGATGTCGTCCGGATAGGCCAGCTTGAGCATGTCCATGATTTCCTGCTCGGACGCACCGTCAAACACGGGCGAGGCGAACGGGACACCACTGGTCAGCTCCTGCGCCATGGCGCGGATCTCGTCGTCGGACAGGTCGGCCAGGTTTTCCTTGCGACCGGTCTTGTTGTAGATCTGCTCCAGGAAGGCACGCACTTCGGACATGGCGGCTTCGCGCTGCAGCATGTCGCCGATGCGCTGACCCAGGCCCTTGCCGGCCCAGCCCAGGTGGACTTCGAGCACCTGACCGATGTTCATGCGCGAAGGCACGCCCAGCGGGTTCAGCACGATGTCGACCGGGGTGCCGTCGGCCAGGTGGGGCATGTCTTCCACCGGGGTGATCTTGGAGACCACACCCTTGTTGCCGTGACGGCCGGCCATCTTGTCGCCAGGCTGCAGGCGGCGCTTGACGGCCAGGTAGACCTTGACCATCTTGAGCACGCCGGCGGGCAGCTCGTCACCCTGGGTGAGCTTCTTGCGCTTCTCTTCGAAGGCCAGGTCGAAGCTGTGGCGGGTCTGCTCCATGGAGTTCTTGATCGACTCCAGCTGGGCGGCCACGTCATCGTCTGCCGGACGGATGTCGAACCAGTGGTACTTCTCGACTTCGTCCAGGTAAGCCTTGTCGATCTTCGTGCCCTTGGCCAGCTTCTTCGGGCCGCCGTTGGCCACCTTGCCGATCAGCAGCTTCTCGATACGGTCGAAGGCGTCGGCCTCGACGATGCGCAGCTGGTCGTTCAGGTCCAGACGGAAGCGCTTGAGTTCGTCATCGATGATCTGCTGGGCGCGCTTGTCGCGCTGGATGCCTTCGCGGGTGAAGACCTGCACGTCGATCACGGTGCCCTGCGAGCCCTGGTCCACACGCAGCGAAGTGTCCTTCACATCGGACGCCTTCTCGCCGAAGATGGCGCGCAGCAGCTTCTCTTCCGGCGTCAGCGTGGTCTCGCCCTTCGGGGTCACCTTGCCCACCAGCACGTCGCCCGGCAGCACCTCGGCACCGACGTAGATGATGCCCGAGTCGTCCAGGCGGTTGAGCTGCTGCTCGGCCAGGTTCGGGATGTCGCGGGTGATTTCTTCGGCGCCCAGCTTGGTGTCGCGCGCCATCACCACCAGTTCCTCGATATGGATGCTGGTGTAGCGGTCGTCGGCCACCACGCGCTCGCTGATCAGGATCGAGTCCTCGAAGTTGTAGCCGTTCCAGGGCATGAACGCGATCAGCATGTTCTGGCCGATCGAGATCTCGCCCAGGTCGGTCGATGCACCATCGGCGATCACGTCACCCTTGGCCAGCTTGTCGCCCTTCTTGACGATGGGGCGCTGGTGGATGTTGGTGTTCTGGTTGGAACGCTGATACTTGATCAGGTTGTAGATATCCACACCGACTTCACCGGCCACGGCCTCGGCGTCGTTCACGCGGATCACGATGCGGGTGGCGTCCACATAGTCAACCACACCGCCGCGCTTGGCGGTCACCACGGTACCCGAGTCGATGGCGGCCACACGCTCGATACCCGTGCCCACCAGCGGCTTCTCGGGACGCAGGGTCGGCACGGCCTGACGGGACATGTTGGCGCCCATCAGTGCGCGGTTGGCGTCGTCGTGCTCCAGGAAGGGCACCAGCGAGGCGGCCACCGAGACGATCTGCGCCGGGGACACGTCCATGTACTGGATGGTCTCGGGCGGGGTCAGGATCGATTCGCCCTTTTCACGGGCCGACACCAGTTCACCGGTCAGCTTGCCGTCCTTGTCCAGGGCCGCGTTGGCCTGGGCGATGACGTACTTGCCTTCCTCAATGGCCGACAGGTAGTCGATCTGGTTGGTCACCTTGCCGTCCACCACGCGGCGGTACGGGGTTTCGATGAAACCGTACTCGTTCAGGCGGGCGTACAGGGCCAGCGAGTTGATCAGGCCGATGTTCGGGCCTTCCGGCGTTTCAATCGGGCAGACGCGACCGTAGTGGGTCACGTGCACGTCGCGCACCTCGAAACCAGCGCGCTCACGGGTCAGACCGCCCGGGCCCAGGGCCGAGACGCGGCGCTTGTGCGTGATCTCGGCCAGCGGGTTGGTCTGGTCCATGAACTGCGACAGCTGCGACGCGCCGAAGAACTCCTTGAGGGCCGCGGAAATCGGCTTGGAGTTGATCAGATCGTGCGGCATCAGCGGCTCTTGCTCGGCTTGACCCAGACGCTCCTTCACGGCCTTCTCGATGCGGGCCAGACCGGTGCGGTACTGGTTTTCGGCCAGTTCGCCGACGCAGCGCACACGGCGGTTGCCCAGGTGGTCGATGTCATCGACTTCACCACGACCATTGCGCAGGTCCACCAGGATCTTGACCACGGCCAGGATATCGTCGTTGGACAGCACCATCGGACCGGTGGCTTCGTCACGGCCCACACGGGCGTTGAACTTCATGCGGCCCACGCGCGAGAGGTCGTACGTGTCCGGGTTGTAGAACAGCCGGTGGAACAGGGCTTGCACCGCGTCCTCGGTCGGCGGCTCGCCAGGGCGCATCATGCGGTAGATGGCCACGCGGGCAGCAAATTCGTCGGCGGTTTCGTCGATGCGCAGGGTCTGGCTGATGTATGCGCCCTGATCCAGCTCGTTCGTGTAGATGCACTGCAGGTCCTGCACGCCGGCCGAGCGCAGCTTCTTGAGCAGGGTTTCGGTCAGTTCATCGTTGGCCTTGGCGATGATTTCGCCAGTGTCCGGATCGACCACGGTGCGGGCAACCACACGGCCGATGAGGAAGTCTTCCGGCACGGTGATGTGGGTCGTGCCCGACTGTTCCAGCTCACGGGTATGGCGTGCGGTGATGCGCTTGTCCTTGGCCACGATCACCTTGCCGCTCTTGTCGGTGATGTCGAAGCGGGCGACTTCGCCGCGCAGGCGCTCGGACACGAACGCCATCTGGGCGCCGCTGTCCATCAGGCGGAAGTGGTCGTTGACGAAGAAATTCGCCAGGATGGTTTCCGGCGTCAGGCCGATGGCCTTGAGCAGGATGGTGACCGGCATCTTGCGGCGACGGTCGACGCGGAAGTACAGGATGTCCTTCGGATCGAACTCGAAGTCCAGCCAGGAACCGCGGTAGGGAATGATGCGTGCCGAAAACAGCAGCTTGCCGGAGCTGTGCGTCTTGCCCTTGTCGTGCTCGAAGAACACACCAGGCGAACGGTGCAACTGCGAGACGATGACGCGCTCGGTACCGTTGATGATGAAGGAGCCCTTGTCGGTCATCAGGGGCACTTCGCCCATGTAGACCTCCTGCTCCTTGACTTCCTTGACCACCTTGGACTGCGGCGTCGAGGACTCGCGGTCATAGATGATCAGCTGAACGCGGGCGCGCACGGCCGAGGCGAAGGTCAGACCGCGGGTCTGGCACTCGCGCACGTCGAAGGCCGGCTTGGCCAGGTTGTACTCGACGAACTTCATCTCGACGAAGCCGTTGTGCGAGACGATCGGGAAGGCCGAGTTGAAGGCCGCCTGCAGACCTTCGTTGGTGCGTTTGCTCGGAGGGAGATCTGCCTGCAGGAACGCGGTGTAGGCGTCCTTCTGCATCTGCAGAAGGTAGGGAATCGTCAGCACATTTTCGCGGCTGCCAAAGCTCTTGCGGATGCGCTTGCGTTCGGTATAGGAATAGGTCGATGCGGATGCCATGAGATCTCCGGAATGAGGTCTGCGGCGACTGACGTGCGCACCGGGTGGGCCTACCCGGTGGCTGCCTTGGCAGCAGGCCACTACCTGCCGTTGGCTGACGACCCGTGCGTTGCACACGGGCCCGGACCAAGTGGTCTTCTGCAGTCGGGGTCAGAAGACACTGGAAAAAAGACTGACGTCAGTCGTTTTTCCGGTGGCTGCTTGCCTGATCCTGCCGCCGTCCGGAGACCGCCGCAGAACCGTGCTCAGAAAGCACCAAAGGCTGGAGGCCCTTGCGAGCGCTCCAGCCCCTGAAAATGACCGAATTACTTGAGTTCGGCCTTGGCGCCGGCTTCCACCAGCTTCTTGACGGCAGCTTCGGCGTCGGCCTTGGCAATGCCTTCCTTGACGTTCTTCGGGGCGCCGTCGACCAGGTCCTTGGCTTCCTTCAGACCCAGACCGGTGATTTCGCGCACGGCCTTGATGACGGACACCTTGTTGGCGCCAGCGTCGGTCAGGACGACGTTGAATTCGGTCTTCTCTTCGGCAGCGGCTGCACCGGCAGCGGCACCACCGGCGGCCGGGGCGGCCATGGCGGCGGCGGACACGCCGAACTTCTCTTCGATGGCCTTGACCAGGTCATTGAGTTCCATGACGGTCATGCTGTCCAGAGCCGTCAGAAATGCGTCTTTATCGAATGCCATTTTGATTTCCTAACAATTGGTAAATACAGGGGGACAACCGCGCCATCAGGCGGCGGCTGCTTCGCCTTCGCCCTTCTTCGTCGCCAGGGCACCCAGCACCACGGCGGTGCGGGAAATCGGCGACTTGAGCAAGCCACAGAGCTGGGCCAACAGCACTTCCTTGGTAGGAATGCTGGCCAGCTGCTTCACACCCTCGACGTCCAGGACCTTGCCACCGTAGACACCACCGCGAATGACCAGCTTGTCGTTGGTTTTCGCGAAATCGGCCACCACCTTGGCGGCGGCCACAGCGTCTTCGGAGAAGCCATAAACGAGCGGACCGGTCATCTGGTCGGCAGCCACTTCGAACTGGCTTCCGGTCACGGCGCGGCGGGCCAGGGTGTTCTTCAGAACACTCAGGCTGACACCAGCGCTGCGGGCCTTGACGCGCAGTTGGTCCATGGATGCGACCGTGATGCCGCGGTATTCCGCCATCACGAGCGTTTGAGCTTTAGCGGCGAGGCTGGTCACTTCGTTGATGACCGCTTCTTTCTCACTGCGATTCAGACTCAAGGTCTACTCCTTAAATGTGTCCTGGCCGAAGCCGGGGACACGCCTCATTGCAGCGACCAACTGTTTCGGAACGGATTCCATCTGCAGCGGGATCGCCATCTGCGCTGGCTTGTCACCATTAAGTCGCGGCATGCATGCACACCTTGACACCAGCGGTCTTGGATGGCCCCGCCTGCTGGTCTTGCGACCGGAGGGCGGGCCCACCACACCCGGACAATCCCGAAGGATTGCCCGAATTTTCTTGCGATTACGCCGAGATGGTCTGGGTGTCCACGCGGACGCCCACACCCATGGTCGACGACACCGCCACCTTGCGCAGGTACACACCCTTGCTGGTGGCCGGCTTGGCCTTGTTCAGCGCATCGATCAGGGCTGCCAGGTTGCCCTGCAGCTTGTCGGCGTCGAACGAGCGGCGACCGATCGTGCCGTGCACGATGCCAGCCTTGTCGACACGGAACTGCACCTGACCAGCCTTGGCGTTCTTGACGGCCGTGGCCACATCGGGGGTCACCGTACCCACCTTGGGGTTGGGCATCAGGCCGCGCGGACCCAGGATCTGACCCAGGGTACCGACGATGCGCATGGCGTCCGGCGACGCGATCACCACGTCGAAGTCCATCTTGCCAGCCTTGACGTCGGCCGCCAGGTCGTCCATGCCGACCACATCGGCACCGGCGGCCTTGGCTTCTTCAGCCTTGGCACCTTGGGCGAACACCGCCACGCGCTTGGTCTTGCCGGTGCCGTTGGGCATCACGACAGCACCGCGCACCACCTGGTCGGACTTCTTGGCGTCCACGCCCAGCTGGATGGCCACATCGATCGACTCGTCGAACTTGGCGTTGGCGCATTCCTTGACGATCGCCAGGGCGTCGGTCAGCGGGTACAGCTTGTTGCTGTCCACTTTGCCTTCAAAGGCTTTTTGCTTCTTGGTCAGTTTGGCCATGTCACACGCCCTCCACGATCACGCCCATCGAACGGGCAGAACCGGCGATGGTCTTGACGGCTGCGTCGATGTCGGCAGCGGTCATGTCCTTCATCTTGGTCTTGGCGATTTCTTCCAGCTGAGCGCGGGTGATCTTGCCGACCTTGTTCTTGTTGGGCACCGAAGAACCCTTGTCCAGCTTGATGGCCTTCTTGATGAGGGTCGTCGCCGGGGGGGTCTTGATGATGAACGTGAAGCTCTTGTCCGCGAAGGCGGTGATCACCACCGGCAGCGGCAGACCGGGCTCGACGCCCTGGGTCTGGGCGTTGAACGCCTTGCAGAACTCCATGATGTTCAGGCCGCGCTGACCCAGCGCCGGACCGATCGGGGGAGAGGGATTGGCCTTACCAGCTGGCACTTGCAGCTTGATGAAGCCGACGATTTTCTTCGCCATTTTTCAGCTCCTGCGAGTGCAAACGGCTGCGCGTATGGCAGCCTCCTCGCGGTTGAAACCCGGAAAACACAAGAACAGCAGGCGCCGGGTCAATCCGCCTGCTGTCAACAGCTTCAGGTCTTCTCGACCTGACTGAACTCAAGCTCCACCGGTGTGGCACGACCGAAGATCGTCACCGACACGCGCAGCTTGTTTTTCTCGTAATTGACTTCCTCGACGGTGCCGTTGAAGTCGGTAAACGGGCCTTCCTTGACGCGCACGTACTCGCCCACCACGAACTCCACCTTGTGGCGGGGCTTGTCGGTGCCTTCCTGCATCTGGTTGACGATCTTCTGAACGTCTTCCTCGGAAATGGGAGCGGGACGGTTACGGGCACCCCCGACAAAACCGGTCACTTTGTTGGTGTGCTTCACCAGGTGCCAGGTGTCGTCGTCCATGACCATTTCGACCAGGACGTAACCGGGGAAGAACTTGCGCTCGGTGGTGCGCTTCTGGCCGTTCTTGACCTCGACCACCTCTTCGGTAGGCACCAGAATCCGGCCAAACTTGTCCTGCATGCCAGCGCGATTGATGCGCTCGACGATGTTGCGCTCGGCGGCCTTCTCCATGCCGGAATAGGCATGCACCACATACCAGCGCATGCCTTCCGTCGGTGCACCCATCGGGCTCTTCTGTTCACTCATTAGTTTCTCCAGCCCAGCACCAGGTCGTAGAACACCCATTCCAGGGTTTTGTCGGTCAGCCACAGGAACAGCGCCATCACCACCACAAAGGCGAACACATAGGCCGTCATCTGGATGGACTCGCGCCGGGTGGGCCAGACGACCTTCTTGACTTCACGCCACGAATCGCGACCGAAAGCCACCAACTGACGACCGGACTCGGAGACGATGAAGACAGCGACGGCAGCACCCAGACCCACCAGCAAGGCACCCCACTGCACCAGGGCCCCTTTGCCCGAAAGCAGATAGAACGCCACGAAGGCGCCGAGCAGCAACACCACGGCAGCGGCCAGCTTGGCCTTGTCAGCCCCGGTATTGACGGTTTGAACTTCGGAAGTGGCCATGGAGATCCAGATGGTGACGATCAGGCGTTGATGAGCCCAGCACGGACAAGCGAGTCTTCAGACAGTCAAGCCCACCTGAGGTCTTTCGACTTCGGCGGGCTTGTCAACCACGAGCCGGACGGTTTCAGCAACCGCGTTCTCGTCTCGTGGCAGGGGCAGAGGGAATCGAACCCCCAACCTTCGGTTTTGGAGACCGACGCTCTGCCAATTGAGCTATACCCCTACTCGGCTCTCTGCCTGCAAGCAGGCAATTACTCGATGATCTTGGCCACGACGCCGGCGCCGACGGTACGACCGCCTTCACGGATGGCGAAGCGCAGACCTTCTTCCATGGCGATGGGGGCGATCAGCTTGACGGTGATCGACACGTTGTCGCCGGGCATGACCATTTCCTTGTCGGCCGGCAGCTCGATGGAGCCGGTGACGTCGGTCGTGCGGAAGTAGAACTGCGGACGGTAGTTGTTGAAGAACGGGGTGTGACGGCCACCTTCGTCCTTGGACAGCACGTACACCTCACCGGTGAAGTGCGTGTGCGGCTTGATGGAGCCGGGCTTGCACAGCACCTGGCCGCGCTGCACTTCCTCGC